>DUNY01000122.1 GCA_012839145.1 Thermoanaerobacterales bacterium | reverse complement strand
TATATCAAAACCCTTGTTTACCAGATTATTATTCAATGCTTTTAAAGCATTTTTATATTTTCCCTTTAATGCAATTACAGCATTATTTGCACCGGTATAGTTTTTTAGGTGGTTTAGTCCCTTTACGACCTTATGGGGAAAGCGAGCCATGATTTCCTTGCTCACATCAAGGAGTGGTTCACATTCAGCGCCGTTTGCGATGTAGTAATCAATACCACCCTGCTTAAGTTTTGCATAGGTGGGAAATCCTGCACCTCCCGCCCCCACTACACCCATTTCCCTCAATTTTTCCCTTACTTCCAAGTCCACCATCTCCTAGCTGCTCAAATCTACGTCCATAGAGTCGATTATACCCACCACTGCTGCATCCACCGGCAGTGATTCATCGGATGCTTTTCGAGCTGAACTGCCGGCTGTAACTATAACCAGTTCACCCACCCCGGCACCTATATTGTCCACCGCCACAAAGGGTGGGCCTATTTCACTTTGGTTTTCATCAATTCGAGTCACTATTAAAAATTTCTGCCCTTTGAGGGTTTCCTCTTTTCGAGTTGCCCAAACATTGCCTTTAACCCTGCATATCTGCATCTATTTCACCGCCCATTCAAGGATTATCTGCTTATCCTTTGCCGTATCTTTGGCCATAGGTGTCACTATAGTCTTTGGTGTGAGTATTATCCTGTCATATCCTTCCGATGCCACTTTATATATAACATCTGCGGTAACCGGTGTTTTTTCTTCAAAAACAAAGGATTGAATCTGGACCGGTTTTTCCGATGAATTCATCGGTTCTTCAGTTTTTAATGGAATGTCATCTTTAGGCTGAAAAGTATTTACAGCTGTTTTTGTAGATGTGCCATCCTTTATATGATGTAGTTTTGCTGACAGTTCCTCGGCTCTACAGATGGTCACTCCCAACTGTTCCAGCCGTTTCAGTATTTCTCCCACCATCCGCCCATAGGCAGCTGGCATGGATCTTAATGGTATGGAGTCGGTAACTGTGATAACCTTCTTTTTAAGTAAAAGTCCACAGGCGATAGTTTCACTGGCCAAGGAGTCCCTTATACCCACGGCGGATTTGGCAGCGGTATTTTGGGTGAGAGTTGGAAATATTACTGTATCGGCTTTAGAAAGAGCATCATATAGGTTTTCTCCTGAAACCTCCTCAAATTCTACATCCTGCCGGACCCGTTCTCTGCCGATGGCCTTTTCAGCCGCCGGCGAAAAAATGGCAAGAAAATGATATTTGTGTGAAAAAGCTTTTAATTGAGACAACACTGTATCCAAGTTTCCAGTGCCACCTGTAAAAACCAGCAGCAGCTTTTCCTTTTGCTCTTTTTCTCTTTCCATTCGGTCTTTAAGTCTTTTTAGCACTTCCCGGGTAATGATATCAATAATAGGCTTCAACGCTTCTTGATTCAACAGTTTTCACCCCCAGACAACTTAAGGCTATCCCTAAAGGTGTTACCAGCAAAGGATCTCGAGGTTTGAAGGTGGGGATTTCCAGTTCATTCTCTATTACTTTTTCTATGCCTTCAAGGCAGCAGGTCCCTCCTGCTAAATAGACACTGGTTATATTAAAATCCCTGATTTGCTTTTTGATGATACTTGCCACCTTTTGTATCACCGGTTTTACCATTAGCATGACTTCCCTTTGGTTCTTCGGGTGTTTTTTAAAATCCTCAGCCTCTTCAAAAGATATTTTTTTGGCACCGGCAATAACTAAGGAAAAATGGGTCCCACCGGTGGGTTCATCAGCAGTGTAGACAACTTCACCGTCCTGAATGATGGCGATACCCGTAGTACCGCCGCCGATATCAACTACAGCTCCATTTTCAATGCCTAGCACATTGTTGGCTGCAGTTGGTTCATCCACCATGTTTATTACATCAAATCCGGCACCTTCGCACACATAAAAATGGGATTTTACTATGCTTTTGCCTGTATCCGGTGGGAAAGCCCCGGCCCCTTTAATAAGCTCTATACCTAGTTTTTGTTCAATCTCACTTTTAAGTTCCCGGAGTATACGACTGGCTCCGGTAAAGTCCACCACCACTCCATCCCGTACCACCTGGGCAAAACGGTAACTTCCGGCCACCGGATTTCCCATGGAATCTACGACGGTTAGGACCATATATGCAGTTCCCAAGTCAATGCCGGTATAGAGCTCCCCTCCGGCATTTTCCGGGTAAGCCATGCATTTTTCTAATCGATGGATGAGTTTATCGGCTTTTTCCATTGAAAACATGGTCAGATCCCTCCCGTCTCCAGGTATACCGTATCATTGTTTTTTATACCCAAGGCATTAGCTTCCTCAATATCCAGGTGGCATTCAAGGGCATAGTTTTCACTGACCCTTATGAGTACATCGCCCAGTATTCCTCGGCGGGGTCCTAAGTCAAATCTTATTCTGACCGTCTGCTTATCCTTTACACCATATTTTTTGGCATCAGTCGGGGTCATGTGTATATGCCGTTTAGCCACTATAACGCCCTGCTTGAGCTGTACTGCACCTGAAGGTCCGGCAAGATATATACCGGAAGTACCTTCCCATTGACCGGAATCTCTTACAACCGGTTTTATTCCCAAGTGATAACAATCCCCCACCGACAACTCCAACTGACATGCCCTGCGCTCGGGACCTAACACCCGGACCTTGTCGAAATGACCTTTAGGACCTATGACTTTCACCGTCTCTACAGCGGCAAACTCTCCCGGCTGACCCAAGAACTTCTTGACCGTCAGGGGATCATCGCCGAAAAGAACCTTCCTGGTTTGTTCGTCGATGTGAGCATGCCGGTTGGATATGGTTACTGGAACAAGTGTTCTTTTTTCTCGGGTAATAATTTCTTCTACAATAATCCTTGTCAATTCGTCCTTTTTCATGGCTAAAACCCCTGACTTTCGTACTTGCCTGCTTTTAGGCGACACATCATTACATAAACGG
>DUNY01000140.1 GCA_012839145.1 Thermoanaerobacterales bacterium | reverse complement strand
GCTGGCAGGTAATATATATCCTATACTGTGTGGCTCATCTCTAACAAATAAGGGCATCAACCTGCTGATGGACACGATTTTAAGTTATGCTGCTTCACCGGAAGACCGCACTGATGAAAAAGGAACAAAACCGGAAACCGATGAAGAAATTACTAGAAAATGCAGCGCAGATGAACCTTTTTCTGCACTGGTTTTTAAAACAATGGCAGACCCTTATGTAGGAAAACTCACATTATTTAAGGTATTTTCAGGCAGCGCAAAATCAGATTCGTCAGTTTACAATGTCACTCAAGATCAAAACGAAAAATTAGGTCAGATTTATATCTTGAAAGGTAAAAAACAGGAAAACGTCACTGAAGTATTTGCCGGAGACATAGCAGCCGTGGCTAAATTGCAACATACTACAACAAATGACACACTTGCTGATAAGGATAAACCCATCATCCTTAAACCCGTCGATTTCCCTAAACCGGTGTTATCCCTTGCAGCCCAGCCAAAGGCCTCCGGTGATGAAGACAAAATATCCTCAGGTCTTTCAAGACTAATGGAAGAAGATAAGACTTTTGAAGTTATAAAAGATCATGAAACCGGCCAACTCTTAGTTTCCGGCATGGGTGAGATTCATCTGGAGGTGCTGGGAGCAAAGCTTGCCAATAAGTTCGGTTCGGAAATGGTACTAGACGCTCCGAAAGTTCCCTATCGTGAAACAATAAGAGGTACAACAAAAATAGAAGGCAAACATAAGAAACAGAGCGGCGGTCGCGGACAATACGGCCACGTCTGGCTGGAGATTCAACCATTAGAATCTGAAGAAGAAGATTTTCAGTTTGAAGATAAAATCTTTGGCGGTGCTGTGCCAAAACAATATGTTCCTGCAGTTGAAAAGGGAATCAGAGAAGCTCTCAAAGAAGGTGTGATGGCAGGTTTTCCCATGGTGGGTATAAAGGTCATTTTATATGACGGTTCTTACCATCCTGTCGATTCCTCCGAAATGGCCTTTAAGATAGCCGGCTCCATGGCTTTTAAAAAAGGTGCAGCGCAGGCAAAGCCTGTACTTTTAGAGCCTATCATGGATTTAACTGTAGTTGTGCCTGACAATTACATGGGTGATATTATAGGGGATTTAAACAAACGCCGTGGTAGAGTCTTGGGTATGGAGCCGAAGGACGGCATGCAGCATATTAAAGCCCAAGTACCCATGTCTGAGGCATTCCGTTACGCTACGGATTTACGGTCTATGACTCAAGGCAGAGGTTCTTTTGAGTCAACCTTCAGCCACTATGAAGAAGTACCGGCAATGTTTGCTGAAAAAATAATAGCTGAAGCTCAAAAAGATAAAGAGTAGTATTACCATAATATGTTCCCTCCTTTTTTGTATTTAAGTTTCAATTTAAGGAAAAGCTTAAATATAACATACTATGTAACCGATTTAAGCACGGTTTATCCATCAAAAAGGAGGGCATTGTATGGTCAGATCTCGAAAAAAATTACATGTAGGTCCCACTCCCGATAGAGTTGAGGATATTCACAAGAAAAAGGTTGACAGTCTTATAGAAGACCAACTGCTTGATGATACAATGTACGGTGAGATAATCCCCAGCTTGATGGGATGGACTTCCTCTGAAGACCAGGAGCAGAGGACCAATCGTCTTATAGAGATTTCTGAAGAAATAGCAGCTTCAAAGAGAAAGAAGAAAAAGTAACAAGGGAGGACAGAGTCCTCCCTTGAATTCTATCAGGATACAATGAATTTTATAAAACACTTGCATATTT
>DUNY01000407.1 GCA_012839145.1 Thermoanaerobacterales bacterium | reverse complement strand
TTTCAGACCAAAATGTTTAAAAATGTATAAGAGGGGGGCTATTAATTCTTGTTCCTGGCCATGACGGCAGCCTTTTTGATGAAAATATATATCTTTTTTTGTCGATTTATAGTAATGTTGCCCATATACTTTTCCCGGGAAATGTCCAAACTTTGGTTAGTTCTACAAATAATGGCCCCTTTTTCTAATAAAGGCTTTTTTAAATGCATTAAAAAAAATAAGCCCCACTCTGAGGGTTATTCCCAGTTATGTTTATATTTCTCCCACCAATCTAAAGCAAGCTCTTTCATGCTTTCATGTTTTTTTACATCAAAATCCAAATATGTTTTAATATAATCATTACCGGCAAATTCTTTTACATTTTCATGCTGTGTGGCTAGTAACAATGCATAAAAGGTCAAAGCTCTCTCATAGTTGTTTTCGGTATCAAGGTTTTGAATCAAATACGGTATTGCCGGTTTCCCAATCATTCCCAGGTTCTCAGCGGCAATATACCATGTATACAATTCCCCATAGGCTCGTGTAAAGGATGGATCTTTTAGCTTATCAATATAGAATAAAACTTGTGTGTCTTTTGCCTTTTCCAACTTCTGATTTATTGCATCTACTTGTGTTTGGAGTCTGTCTACTTCATCTTTCAACTGCTTATTCTCCTCTTGCTGCTTATTACACATTGTCTTATATGTCATCTGATCTTTATAAAGGGACCGAACTATCAATAATACTCCTATCATAAATACTATATACAGGGTTTGAAAATAAAATGTTTTTCCATTTTCTCTCATAATATTTCACCTGCCCTTTTATTTAGGACCTTTCTTTCAGACCGGTAAATCTTCTAAAACCTTATCACCTCCTAATAACAATACTTTATTTAAGTTCCATAAAACTCACATTTATTGCGTTTCTATCGATTGTCATCAACGCTAAGCTGATTGGCAGGTTAAATCTTCTGGGACCTGCACTGCCCGGATTTAGATATATAATCCCATCCACGATCTCTTTTTTGGGCTTATGGGAATGGCCATAGATGACTATATTAAAACCTGCAGCTTTCGGATTTAAATCCAGTTCCCCTATATCGTGAATCACATAAATGAAGATATTTGATACTTCTACAACTTGGGTTTTAGGAAGTGTGTTTGCCCAATCACCTTTATCTACATTGCCTCTGACGGCAATGACGGGAGCAATCTCTTCCAAAGAATGAATCACCTCATATTTGCCCACATCCCCGGCATGGATTATTAATTCACACCCTTTTAAGATTTCAATAGCTTCAGTTCGCACAAGCCCATGTGTGTCAGATATAATACCGATCATTTTACTCATATGATTATCCTACCAACTTTCATATGTTTTATATTTAAGATAATCAATATTTAAAAATAGAATTACCCAAGCTACAGTGATAAAGGCTTTTATTAAGTCACACACGGTTTTAAGCACTATATAATTTATGGAAGCATTTGGCAAAATAACGAAATATCTTAATATCACTGTGTCTCAGCCAATTCATTATACTAAAAAAATACTTATACCGAAAACTTTCCACTAACGACTTTGAACAAGAGATTTGCTGTAGTCAAGAGCGTCTTTGCTTTAACGCGTTTAGCCACAAGCAGTGATTTCTTACTCTGGATTCCCTGGGGACTCTCCTTTTTATGTTGTATTTTTATAAAGCTGCTATTGTATTATATTTATAAAGCTGCTATTGTATTATATTTATAAAATCCCAGTAATGGTACTCATTTCATTTCTACACCAAAGAGTTTTTATCATCCAACTTTAAATTTTTATTGCAAATTCAGTAAAAAAATATGCCGTGTTCGTGCCCATAAGACTTATAGAAAAAAGAATATAATTACAATCAAATTCATAATATATAAATAGATATATTTATACCCGAGATTATAAGCTAACCATTTAAAGACATCCCATTTTTGTAATATATGACTAAATCAATAATATTGTCCTTTTTTCTAATATTTTTAGTTTTGAAGAGGACTTTTATTTTTTTTGTAGAATATATTATGTAAGTTAGTTGGTCACTCATCGATGATGAGGAGGTGGTGCTTATTATCAAAGATGTATAATTTCCCCATAGGTTTTCTATCTATTTCATTCCTAAAAAAAGATAGGAGGATTCAAATGACCCTTGCTCACTGGATTTATGCTTTAGGGACAATCGTTGTTGTGCTTACTATGATTCTTCGCAGAAATGTTGTCATTCCCTGTATTGTTTCGACTTTCTTGATTGGTCTTATTTTTCATGGATCTTTGGTACCGGCAGTTCAAGCACTTTTTAATGCATGTATGGCTGCTTTAGGTGAATTGGGAAGCATTTTTGTAATTATCGGACTCATGTATGCAATGTTACAATCCCTTAGTGTGACAGGAGCCGATGAGTTGTTAGTTGCTCCTTTAAAAAGATTCATGGTTTCACCACTTATCAGTTATATTACCATAGTAGTCGCTACCTATGTCATATCTGTTTTCTTCTGGCCGACTCCGGCAGTTCCTTTAATCGGTGCCCTGCTTGTTCCAATAGCGGTAAAAGCGGGCCTACCCCCCATGGCCGGTGCTGTTGCTATAGCTTTAGCCGGTCAAGGTATGGCACTTTCAGGTGATATTGTCATTCAGGGAGCCAATAATTTGTCCGCAAAGTCAGCAGG
>DUNY01000460.1 GCA_012839145.1 Thermoanaerobacterales bacterium | reverse complement strand
GCAAGCGATAATGATTTATTTAGAAACGCCAGAGATTCATAATGGCGATTTTCTTTTAGCATACAGCAACCAATTCCATACAAACCCCAAGTTTTATACGACGAGTTACCTGTTAAGGCTCTATATTTTGGTTCAGCTTTTTCTATATAGGCCATTGCAAAAAAGATCTCCGCCAAAAAATATTTTACTTCCATACATTTGGGATTTATGTCTTCGGCTTTCTCTAAAAAATACACAGCATTACTGTAATCTTTTAAAAAATAATAAAGTACTCCTTTCCAGCAATATGTTTCTATAGTATTGTTTTTTTCCGATATCTTTTGAATGTAATTCAACGCCCTTTCGTACTTACCTGCCCAGAATAAGAAACTTGTCCAAATCAAATGTACATCTAATTTACTTTTTCTGCTGCTTTCAACATTTTTGAGATTTATCAAAACAATATAAGCTTCTTTTTTGGTCATTAATGAATCCCCCCTTTTCTTTATCTAACATATTATTCTATTTTTTCCCGTTTTTTCCTTCATTTTATTATAAATAAGGCTTATAATAATTATCTAATTAAGATATACTTTACCCTAAGTAATAAATAAAAAAAAGGTCAAAAACCTTTCATTAAAATTATATTTTATCATTGTTGAATTGTTCATATATTGCACAATTGGTATGACAGAAATCCGCCGGTAAATCCATTATTATATTTAATAGTTCGCAGCTAAACCAAGTATGGCTAGAACCCCGAATCGGAAAAAATTTGTGAGGCTTAATATATTTACAGGGCTTATTGTCTATGATCTGTGGAATCGCACATCCTTCGCAAGCCCATTTTTGTTTTAAATCCGTTAACGTCAGCAAAACATTTGCAAGAACGCATTTATAAATACCTCCGGAAGAATTCAGAGATTTAAAGTCTGTATATTTTACCTGATACCGGCAGTTTTTCTTCACCTTAATAATGCCTCCCTTAATTTATGGCAACAAATGCATAGTTTTTAATTTCACTAAAAAGGCTCCTAAAGCTATATCCATCCGCATAAAAGCCTTTGTTCATAAAATATGAGAGATCCATAGATAAGGTGCATTATTATCCTTAATATTTCGATTAAATTTTATTGTAAAGGATTACCTGTTATTCTCTTCCTTCAATGAGCTCGATAAGTAATTGGATACCTTGCTCAATATCATTTAAATTTGCCATCTCAGTAGGAGTGTGTATATATCTTGTGGGAATGGATAACGCTCCTGACGGTACACCTGAGCGTGTTAGATGGATTGATCCTGTATCAGTGCCACCTTTTTCAAGAACTTCCAGTTGAAAAGGTATATTTCTTCTTTCAGCGGCATCAATAAGAGCTTTTTTAACTTTAGGATGGCATATAACAGAACTGTCTTTTATTTTTATTGCAGGCCCTTTTCCTAACTCTACAGCCATTTCTGAAGCTTCGGGAGTATCACCTGTATCTGTAACATCCACCGCTATGGCAAGATCAGGTTCTAATCCGTAGGCAGAGGTTTTTGCACCTCTTAAGCCAACTTCTTCTTGAACTGTGAAAACCACAAATATATTATAATTTGGAGCTTTTAACTCTTTAAGAACTTTTATTAAAACGGCACACCCTGCTCTGTCATCCAATGAATTGGAGATAATATGATCTCCGGCATCACTGAATTGCCTGTTATACACTCCCATCTCACCTATATTGATCTTTTCAAGTGCTTTCTCTTTCGATTTTGCTCCGATGTCAATAAACATTTTATTAAGCTTTAAATCTTTTATATCATCTATTTTCTCCATTCCAAAAACCCCTGTGATTCCATTTGCGAAAAAAACCCTTTGGCCAATTAATGTAAAAGGAGAAACCCCCCCTACATTTGAAAATCTCAAAAACCCCTTTTCATCTGCATTTGTTACAATTACTCCTATCTCATCCATATGAGCAGCTAACATCAACTTTTCTCCCGGACCAGTTTTTGTGGCAATCAAGTTTCCCAATTTATCAACAGTAATTGAGTCAGCATAAGGTCTAATCTCGTCAATGATTTTTGCTCTTATCCTATCTTCATTTCCAGAAGGACCGAAAACTTTCGTCAGTTCTTCTAATAATACTTTCATTGATCAATTCCCCTTTCTTTTATATCCTGGATTATTATCTCTATTAAAGAAATTGTATGCATTATATCTTCAGTATTTGCTATAGCAACAGGAGAGTGTATATATCTACATGGAACGGAAAATATTATGGTTGGAATTCCCTGACGAGTTGTGTATATACGGCCACCGTCAGTACCCCCGAAGGTAGTTCTTTTATATTGATATGGTATACTATGATTCTCAGCTATTTGGATAACCCAGTTAATCAATTGTTTTTCAGCTATATAAGTCATATCCATAAAAGTAATTGCAGGCCCTTTTCCCAAAGTTGTACAATATGCTTCTTCTTTGGTATCAGGCACATCGGAAGCAAAAGTTCCTTCTACAACAATTGCAAAGTCGGGATTAACATTATAAGCCGCTACAGCGGAGCCTCGAAGCCCTATTTCCTCTTGAACGATAAATACTGCAGTGATAGGTATATCGTAAGTTTTCTTCAATATTTCCGCTACTATATAACACCCTATTCGATCATCGAAGGCTTTACCCATAATAATATTATCTTCAGAGGTAAACTCCGTATCAAAAACAGCATAGTCGCCGATTATTACTTTTTTCTCTGCATCCTCTTTATCCTTGGCGCCTATATCTATATATAAATTTTTGGATTTTAGCGGTGTTTTCCTTTCCTTTGGCTCTTGAAGGTGTATGGCTTTTGCACCGATCACTCCTTTTATCTTATTGGAGCCGATAATTACATTTTTAGACACTAGAATCCTATCATCTATACCGCCAACTGTGTCAAATCTTAGCAATCCATTGTTTTCAATGTGTTTTACCATAAGGCCTACCTCATCCATATGGGCACATAGCATTAATATTGGTTTATTGTGCTTTGCAGTTTTTTGAATATAAAGATTTCCTAGAGCATCAGTTTTAGTTTTTCCTACATTATACAAATCCTGTCGTAAAACATCTCTGACTTCACCTTCTGCTCCAGAAACACCGAAGGCTTCAGAAAGTTGCTTCAATAACATTGTAACCCCTCCACAAAATCATTACATATTGATGATATAAAGAGCGAAATAAGGCGACCTGACATTTTTATATCGTCTAAACATAGAGTTTCAACGGTAGTATGCATGTATCTAAGGGGTATCGAAACAAGAGCTGTGGGTATGCCTTCTTTGGTGATTTGAATTGCCCAAGCATCAGTTCCGGTAGAAGAGGACTCTGGATTTAGTTGATAAGGTATTTTATGGTCCTCAGCAATCTGTTTTAATCGTTCAAATAGTTTGGAATGAATATTAGGTCCTAAAGCTAAT
Organism: Thermoanaerobacterales bacterium; assembly: GCA_012839145.1. GTDB lineage: Bacteria > Bacillota > Thermosediminibacteria > Thermosediminibacterales > Tepidanaerobacteraceae > DUNY01. Next base: position 2,005 of record DUNY01000460.1, on the reverse strand, counting down.
ACAGGTCCTGACCCAAGTTTCTGTGTGTCATATTCAGGTGTATCAGGCATATCTCCATGACAAACATCGACGGCAATACCTATGTCTGGATAAATACCGTAACTGCTGACTATTGCACCTCTTAAGCCTACTTCCTCTTGGGCTGTGGCTACAGTATAGACATCTACTGTATGTTTGAGTTTGGTTAACTGTTGCAATGTATATAACATTACAGCAATACCTGCCCTATTATCTAAAGCATTCGAAGAAAAACAGTTATTAAACAATTCAACGGGTTTCCTCTTAAAGGTTATGAAGTCACCAATTGTGATGTATTTTTGAACATCCTGGACAGGAAATCCTGTATCTATGAACATATCCTCGGCTTTAACCATCTTTTTTCGCTCTTCTGGTTCCTGAATGTGTGGCGGTTTATTTCCTATAATTCCCGGCACTTTTTTGCGACCGTGAATTATTACTTCTTGGTTAGGCAGTATTCGTCGATCTACACCTCCTACAAATGCAAATCGTATAAACCCTTCTTCATCAATGTGTTTAACCATTAAGCCAATTTCATCCATATGAGCTGCAAGCATTAGTTTATAATCTGATGATAATCCCCTTTTAAAACCAATGATATTTCCCAGATTATCACATTTAACGTCATCACAGTAATTTAAAAAAGCTTCCCTTATCAACTTGCCATTTTCAATTTCACTTCCTGAGGGAATAGCTGGTTCTATAAGACGGATTAAGGCTTTTTTTAAATCCATGATTATCCTCCTCCCTACTTAGCAATATATTTCTACATTTTATACTGGTTTCCTTCATCATCTAAAATTATATTTCCCCTGCATTTATTTCATAATTCTTTTAAAGAATATAGTATTAACACATATAAATTAAAGCTTTAGTAGATGTAATGACCGATACCAGCAGGTTTCACAAAGAACGTAAAAAATATCGTGTTGTGGGCTTGACGAGGAAAAAAAAATATTGTATACTATTAATTGCGCTTGGGCCCATAGCTCAGTTGGTTAGAGCAACCGGCTCATAACCGGTTGGTCCTAGGTTCGAGTCCTAGTGGGCCCACCATTTTTGCCGACGTAGCTCAGTTGGTAGAGCAGCTGATTTGTAATCAGCAGGTCGCGGGTTCGAGTCCCATCGTCGGCTCCATAAAATATTCTGGAGAGGTTCCCGAGTTGGCCAAAGGGGGCAGACTGTAAATCTGCTGGCAGCGCCTTCGGTGGTTCGAATCCACCCCTCTCCACCATTATAATATGGGCCATTAGCTCAGTTGGTAGAGCACCTGACTCTTAATCAGGGCGTCCCGGGTTCGAATCCCTGATGGCCCACCATTGAAGATTACAACCCTCCTACATTTGAGGGTTTTTTATTATTTATGACAACGTCCGATAATGTTTTTTGTCTACTATTTGTCTACTACAGGCATAAAACAATAGCAAAAGATATTAAAAAAACAGGCTTTTAAGCCTGTTTTGTATGTACGTTATTCTTTCCTATCAAAAGGTTTTCTAAACTATCCGCTGCCCTTCTATCCGCAGCTTTTAAGCTATGTGTGTATATGTTCAAAGTAGTTGACACTTGTTTATGACCTAATCGACCGGATACGGTCCGTATATCAACCTTCTCACCTATCAATAGAGTTGCCGAAGTATGCCGCAGACCGTGAAAAGTTATCTCTGGTAATAGCCGGTTGGCCTTCTCCCCTTCTGATATATTCTCATCGTCGTTAATCCTTGCATTATACCTTTTTATAAACTTACTAAACCATGTATGGGGCGAGTGATAATTCATTACCTTGCCATCCCATTGGGTAAACAGCCAAGGATTATCTTCCCATTCCCTATCCCATAAATCCCCGCATTTAAGCTTTTGCTCCGCTTGCCATGCTTTATACTTCTTTAAAAGGCCTACCAAACTTGGAGACATTGACAATGTCCTTATAGAGTTTTCATTCTTTGGAGATTTTACAAAAGTCCCTAATGCATGAGTGGCTGATATG
>DUNY01000467.1 GCA_012839145.1 Thermoanaerobacterales bacterium | reverse complement strand
TCAGGTTGCGGCCGGTGCTCTGGCCCATCATAAGTCTGTATGATTATTTTCTGCAAAGGCTTCTCCACAGGCATACTGGGAATTCCAGGCTTGATTTTTACCGCTTTTGATTCGTTCGTTGTAGTTGTTTTCGGTATGAAGTCTTGTATAGATGGAATTGAGTGTCTTTTTGCCTTCCCATGTATTTTAGATGTCTGTGGTGCTTGTGTTGTTTCTCGTCTTTGTGTTTTTTTGTATTGAGAAAGTTGCCCCATTATTGCACGAAAGATAAGGAATAGAATAACAACAACAATATTGCCCATTTAATCACCTGCTCTTATCCTGTTTACCGATACTGTCATCCTTTTGTCCCATTTTAGATATTGAATCTCTCATCTGCGTATCGGCCATAATATTTCGCATGTTGTAATAATCCATAACTCCAAGCTTTCCTTGTTTTAAAGCTTCTGCCATGGCCTTTGGGACCTCCGCTTCTGACTCAACCACTTTTGCTCTCATCTCTTGAACCATAGCCTTCATTTCCTGTTCCCTGGCTACAGCCATTGCCCGACGCTCTTCAGCTCGGGCTTGAGCTATGCGCTTGTCTGCCTCGGCCTGATCAGTTTGCAGCTGGGCACCGATATTCCTGCCTACATCTACATCAGCTATATCTATTGAAAGGATTTCGAAAGCTGTGCCGGCGTCAAGACCTTTATTTAAAACCGTACGAGAAATAGAGTCGGGATTTTCCAAAACGGCCTTGTGGCTTTCTGCAGAGCCAACAGTAGTAACAATACCTTCACCGACTCGTGCTATGATAGTCTCCTCGCCTGCTCCTCCCACTAAGCGATCGATATTAGCCCTTACCGTAACCCGGGCCTTTGCTTTAACTTCAATACCGTCTTTTGCTACTGCAGCTACTATCGGTGTTTCGATAACCTTTGGATTTACGCTCATTTGAACTGCTTCCAGCACATTACGACCAGCCAGATCTATAGCTGCAGCCCGCTCAAAAGTCAGAGGAATCTCCGCACGTTGAGCTGCTATAAGAGCATTTATTACTCTGTCAACATTGCCGCCTGCCAAATAATGGGCTTCAAGCTTATTGACTCCCACGTTTAAACCTGCTTTTACGGCTTTTATGAGAGGATTTACAATTTTAGTCGGAGGTACACGACGAAGTCTCATGCCTACCAAATTGAAAATGCCTATCTTCACACCTGCGGCTAAGGCCGATATCCACAGCCCTAGTGGTACGAAGCTTAAAAGAATCGCTAGGGCAATGAATATAACAGCTATGGTTAATAATAAACCTATTATAGCTTCCATTATGCATTCTCCTTTTCTCTACTTTTTACTATAATCTTACTACCTTCAACTCTGATGACAACAATATCCGTACCGCTTGGTACAAACTCACCTTCGGTTAAAACATCATGTTTCCTTTCGCCTATAATAGCCACACCTGCAGGCCGGAGGGAAGTTATAGCCTTGCCTTTTGCACCCGCAAGTTCACCTATATCCTTATTTGTTGCAATATATCCCTCCGATTTTTCTTGCTTTATGCCAAGAGTTATTCGGTCGAAAATAGGAGTTTGTACTAGATACTTCACAAGAAAGTATATTATCAGTCCACTAGCCACGAGTGCAATTAGTATAGATGTCAGTGCCTGTTCAGGACTCGGAAAAGCCATAATCATACTTCCGATTATGGACAATATGCCTGCCACGCCAAAGACACCGAAACCCGGAACAAACATTTCGATTACAAGAAGCAACAGGCCGACAATAAATAAAGCTAGAACCCAGGTTTGAGCAGCACCTGAAATAATATTTCCGCCGAAAAATAGACCAAAGGCCATGAGACCTAGTATGCCGGGAATGCCAAAACCCGGTGTCAGTATTTCTGTTATAGTTCCCACTATACCGATAGTTAGAAGCACAGGTGCTATATAAGGATTTGTAGCTATATAAGCGATTCTTTCGGAAAGGTTCATATCCGGCTTAGCCACTTCAACATTTTCCATATTCTCACTAGCTGTAATCTTCTGGATAAGTTCTTCCAAGTTTTTTACCTGTTCATCAATAAGACCTAATTCTAAAGCTTCACCAGTAGTAAGTGATAGGATTTTACCCTTTTCCTTAACACCTTCAATGACCACATCGGCATCAGCCATTGCTGCCACTAATTTAGGATTCCTTCCTGTCTTTTCGGCAGCTCCCCGCAGTGCGGAAGACCAGTAAGCAATATACTTCTCTTCCTTCGGTCTGGTCTCTGCAGCGCCGATAGTCGCTCCCGGAGCAGCCATTAATGTTTTAGAAGATATTGCTATAATGACACCGGCGGAAGTTGCTTCACT
>DUNY01000121.1 GCA_012839145.1 Thermoanaerobacterales bacterium | reverse complement strand
GTTGAAAGGCGAACCCTTCTCCCTAAGGAGATTCACCCCAATAAAGTGGTTCCCCCGTATCCTTGTGTTGAAGGAATTCGGCGTTTTTTATTTAATAAAAAAAGTGAGGTACTCATGTCCTCACTAGATAATTATGTCCAATTACTCTTTTTTTATTCCATTTTAAGCAGTTTAAAAAAATTATACTTTTTCAATCATACATATTGCTTGTGCTGAAATGCCTTCACCTCGGCCTTCAAAGCCTAATTCTTCAGTAGTGGTGGCTTTTATGCTGATTTTGTTTTTCGTAACACCAAGTGTATTAGCAATATTTGTACGCATTTTGTCAATATAAGGAGCAAGTTTTGGCTTTTGAGCACATATCACCGAATCTATATTTACTACCTTATATCCCGCATCTGCTAAAAGTTTTCTCACCTCTTCAAGTAATACCAAACTGCTTATACCCTTATATTTGGGATCATGATCAGGAAAGTGCTTTCCAATATCACCTAAGGCGCAAGCTCCAAGCAGAGCATCGTTTATGGCATGAACCAGCACATCAGCATCCGAATGTCCCAATAATCCTTTTTCGTATGGAATTATAACCCCGCCCAGCACCAATTTTCTGCCTGATGCCAGTTTATGAACATCAAAACCTAAACCTATCCTCATGCCTTACCTCCTAAAATCTCCATATCCAAGAGCTACAAAAGTCTCTGCAAATATTATGTCTTCCGGCGTAGTAATCTTAATATTTTCATATGCCCCTTCAATGACTTTGACCGGAAGTCCCATGCGTTCCACTAAAACGGTATCATCAGTGCCGTAAAAACCATCACATAAGGCCTTCTCATAAGCATCCATAATAAGATCGTAGTTAAAACTCTGAGGAGTCTGCATAGCCCAAAGATTTTCGCGTTTAGGGGTAGTTTTTATTATATTTCCATTTCCCACTACTTTGATTGTATCTTTTACAGGCACCGCCACTCCCACGGCCTTAAACTTTGCAGCAGCGGCAATGCTGTTTTCTATAAGCTTTATTGAAACGAAAGGTCTTACACCGTCATGTATAACAACAATATCGGTTTGAGGAGAAAGCTTCCTCAAACCGTTATATACAGAATCCTGGCGTTCTTTACCGCCCTCGACCATTTTTATTTTTTTGAACTTATACCGCTTGATTATTTCCTCTTGGGTATAATCCATATCATCGGAACCTGTTACCAAAACAATGGTTTTGATGGTACTCATCTTCTCAAACTTGTTCAAGGTATAATAGAGTATCGGATGACCATGTATCGTTAAGAATTGTTTGCTGATGCTGCTGTTCATGCGCTTTCCCTGACCACCGGCAGCTATTACGGCATTCACTTCCATAAATAATTCACCTCAAGTTACAAGGATTTCGGCTTTGCAAATATCATCCTTCCGGCAGCGGTTTGAAGTACACTGGTAACCATCACACCTATAGTCTCACCAATATGCTTTTTACCTCCGTCAACAACAATCATTGTCCCGTCATCCAGATAGGCTACGCCCTGACCGGTTTCCTTCCCATCTTTTATTACCTGAACAACCATTTCCTCACCGGGGAGCACCACAGGTTTTACCGCATTTGCAAGCTCATTAATATTGAGCACTTGAACCTTTTGAAATTCTGCCACCTTATTCAAGTTAAAATCATTGGTTATTATGCATCCATCAAGAACCTGTGCAAGCTTTACCAGCTTACTGTCGACTTCTGCTATTTCCTCAAAATCACCTTCGTAAATTTCTACTTCTATGTCAAGTTCCTTTTGGATCTTATTTAGGATGTCCAAACCCCGCCTGCCTCGATTTCTTTTGAGGCTATCTGAAGAGTCGGCAATATGCCGCAGTTCTTCCAATACAAATCCGGGTATCACTAAAGTTCCCTCAATAAAACCCGTTTGACAAATATCCGCTATGCGACCGTCAATAATTACACTGGTATCAAGTATTTTAGGTTTAACCCAGTTAATAATGGTAGGGTTTTTTTTCTTCTTCTGAAATGTTCCTATGGGAAAAGAAATAAGGTTTGATAATTCCTCTTTTTTCTTAAGGGCAATGCTCCCGCCTAGATATGCCATAATTACATTAAATATGACGGGAATATAACTCCCTATCCACGGAATACTTAAGAAAGCCCTAGCAAACAGATTCGCTATCAAAAGCCCCATCAAAACACCAGAAAACCCATATAATATATCTCGCATGGGAGTCCTTTGAAGTCTGTTTTCTATCCACTCTTTTGCTTTCGAGCCGACATCTATTATCCATGAACTTAAAAAATAAAAAATGATTCCAAAAATTAAGGTGCCAGTAAGCTCAACTATCAGAGTGGGAACGTAATCCAGATGAAAAAGGCCTATATAGTTGTTTAAATATAAGAGCAGAAACATAAACTGAAAACCAATGGCAAAACCAATGACAGTGATGATAATCCGTATAACTTTATTTACCAATAACGTCACCTCCTGTTTAAATTATAGCCATTTTAAGGATTTTTACCTCGCTTTCTAATCATTATATAATAAAATGTTAATTAAATCCACAGTGTTAGTAAAATATGGCTGAAGATAAAAAAATGCATTTCAAATAAATGCATTTTCTATCAGTTGAAGGGCTTCGTCTTCTTTTATGTTTTTGCTTAAAACTATCTCACTGACAAGTATGTGTTTGGAGTTTTCAAGCATTTTACGTTCACCGGTGGAAAGCCCCTTCTCCTTGTCTCTAAGTGCCAAATTCCTAACTACTTCGGCTACTTGAAAGATGTTGCCGCTCCTTATTTTCTCCATATTGGCTCTGTAGCGGCGGTTCCAATTAGTAGACATCTTACTCTTTTCTCCACGTAAAATATTGAATACCTCAGCTATCTCTTCATCTCCTACAACTTGTCGAACCCCTATATCCTTGATATTTTTCAAAGGTATCATAACTTTCATATCGCCTATAGGCATTCGCATGACATAGTATTTTTGTTTTTCACCCAGTATCTCTTTTTCTTCTATTGCTTCTATAACTCCTGCTCCGTGCATCGGATAAACAACTTTATCTCCAATATTGAACATCCAAAAGCTCCTCCCCAAAATATCTCTTATAAGAATAACATATTTTGAGGCTTTTGTCAATATAAATACTAATTATACTACAAGGTGTAATAGGTGTCAATGATTTTTTATTTTATAATCCAATATTGCAAGTTTAAATACCGTGGATATATATGGTAACACCAAATTGTTAAAATTAATGCCTAGGTTCGTTTGACAAATTCAGTAAATGGCGTCTATAATATAGTCAGACAGATTATTACAAGGGGGAATCCAGGTGAAAGACCTAAG
>DUNY01000115.1 GCA_012839145.1 Thermoanaerobacterales bacterium | reverse complement strand
TATCGAAGAGATAAATATCAAGATTTACCCTGACAACACCTCCGTAAAAGAGGCGTTTAACAACCGAGATATTGATATCATCAATATTGAATCTGAAGATTGGAACATATTCCATGAGATGGAAGATGTTTATTTGCTTCAATACCCTTCAAGGTATTTTGAATTTGTTGCGATGAATCTAAACAATCCAATATTGAGTGATATCAAGGTGCGGCAGGCAATACTAATGGGAATCGATCGTGACAGAATTTTGCAGGACACCACCCTAGGTAGGGGATTGGTGATAGACGGCCCCATTTTACCATATTCATGGGCCTTTAACTCCCAAATTCAGCATATTACACATAACAAAAAAATGGCAGCTCAAAGCCTGGAAGAAGACGGCTGGAAAGATGAGGATGATGATGGGATTTTAGAGAAAACTATCGGAAACAAACAATATAAACTGGAATTTGAATTACTGGTCAACACCGATAATGGAGCCCGTTACCAAGCGGCATCCCACATACAAAAGGATTTAAAAGATCTGGGAATTTCCGTAAAACTGGTAAATGCAACTTGGGATGAGTTAAAAGGTAAAGTTATGAGTAAAAAATACGATACCGCTATGATGGGATGGAAACTTGCACCTAATCCCGATTTGCGGTTTATGTTTGCCAGCAGTGAAATAAAAAGCGGATATAATTTTGTATCATACTCAAACCCTGAACTTGACGATATTTTGATTCGAGCTCAGAACGATGATAAAGGCAGAAAGGAGCTTTCATATAAAGCTCAAGAAATAATTAATCAGGACCTGCCGTATTTGTTCTTGTACAGTCCTAATAAGCTCCTAGCTTTAAGCGCCAAATTAAAGGGTGTTAAACCTGACCCGGTAAACCTTTTTAATAATATAAGCGAGTGGTGGGTTGATCAATGAAATCATCTAAAAAATCCGATTTTGATATAAAGGATATCATTGCCATGATAATAGCTGCATTTCAGCTGCTGTTACCACCACTGTTCATTCTTTTCACTATAATTATCGTCTTATACTTTATACTAAAGTATTTTCTAAAGATGTAAAAATAAGTCATAATTCTACCTAAAACTCAAGCAGTTGGTGTAAGCATTATAGGAAAACATGTATATATCTAATTTTGAGGAGGGAAAAGATGAGTTTATCAACAGAGAGTGTTGCAAAATCCGATTTACTGAACAAGCTGATTGAGGCGGCTCCTTTCTTCCACAGTTTATTCCCTATTGATTGCACTATTACTGTAACTGATACGGAGCGCTTCTTATCGGAAACCTGTTGTGAAGAACTACAATTTCAAGACCACGTAGGTATGGAGATACCTGAGGTAAGCGGAATTAGGAAAGCTTTATCAACAGGTAATTATCAAACAACTGAATTACCGGCAGAAGTTTATGGAATACCTGTTAAAACCATATCGCTGCCTGTAAAGAATGAAGATAATCGTGTTATAGGCTGTTTAGGGCTAGCAATGAGCATGAAAAATCAAAAAAAATTACAAGATTCAATTCATTCCTTATCTGCTGCCAGTGAGCAAATTATGGCATCTACAGAAGAGTTAGCCAGTGCTGCTATGGAATTAAATGAAGGAATAAGCCTGGCTGATACTCTGCAGACAGAAATGGCTAAACAAGTAGAAAGAACCGAAGAACTATTGAATTTCATTAAAGACATAGCCAACAACTCAAATATTTTAGGTATTAATGCTGCCATAGAGGCAGCCAGAGCTGGGGAGCAAGGAAAAGGTTTCGGAATTATTGCTTCTGAAATTAGAAGAATGGCTGATAATAGTGCTAATTCAGTTGAGGAAATTACTACATTAATTAAAGATATGCAGCAAAAAATGTCGCAGATAAGTAAAGAAATACAAAAAGTTTTTCAATTTTCCCAGCAGCAAGCATCGGCATCACAGGAAATCGCTTCAGCTATTGAAGGATTAAACTCCCTTATTGTTGGCCTGGAAAGTATTTCAAAAATCATTTAGTTAAAGAACTTAAATTACGTTAAGTAAGCCTTATTAAATCCTTTTTATCAGAACCTATATAGCAAGCAATCTTCTGGAAATCCTAGAGATAACCTTATATACTTTATGCCTGAGTTTTTGATAAAGATATAAAAACGCCAAAACCTATCAAACTATATTGACACAAATGCAATTAACAGATATAATAAATAATGTCAATGCGGGAATGGCGGAACTAGCACACATGCGTTTGTGCCAAAGCTATCTCATGGTTATATAAGTTTAATAAAAATATAGCCAAACTTAATGTGGCATAAAGTTAAATGCGGAAGTGGTGGAATCGGCAGACACGCTACTTTGAGGGGGTAGTGTTCGCAAGGACATGCGGGTTCAAATCCCGCCTTCCGCACCATTAAAAAGAAGGTATTTAAGCCCAAAAGGGCTTTTTTTGTTGCTTAAAACTGCCTGATGCCGAAGAACAGGCAGTTTTAAGCATCAAGTGTGAATAAAAATTCATAAGGATGAAACATAGATATTTTTATAGATATCAGTTTTTACTATGATAATAAATAATAAAATGTTATACTTAAACTATAAAACTCATGGGAGAGGCAAAACTATGAGTACAAAAGTTTCTAATGGAGAAATTAAGCAAAAAAATTTGTCTGTAATAAGCTTTTGTCTGTTTTCTGCTTGGAACTTATCTTTTCTATTTGAAGGACAGGTTTTGTATTCGATTATAGAAAGTGCTCAAATAGATGGAACAGCTCCAGCTCTGGTTAAAGCAGCTGTCCTGACGGTGTTTATCGGGCTGTTTACCAGCGGCTTTTTAGTAAAAAAACAAGTCGCAGCTAAAGTAACAATGATTATATCCATCTTTGTTTGCATTGCCGGAAGTCTCATTTTTTATCTTCCATTTTCAATCCTCTGGTACATATCAATTATATCTATTGCATATTTTTCAAGTCTTTTTCTTGCAAGTTGGGGATTCTATTTCAAAACTAATTTTATTTCGGAAGAACGTTTTAAAACAGCAGCAGATATATTGATTTATTCGAATATTTTAATGATTATTATTAATGTATTGACTGTAAGCACTTCAGGATACATTGGGCTGCCCATTACAATTATTGCCCTTGCAGGAACACTGCCTTTTCTGTTTAGGTTGGAACCCCATATTGATGAAAAGGCTTTTTCTAAAATAAATAATACAGAATTGACACAGCCAATAACTATTATTTCGAAACCGTTTATCCTTCTATCTTTATTCATTTTAATAATTACGATAAACTCCGGATTGATGTATCAAGTTGTCAATCCAGCCTTTGTTCATTTCAAGCTGCTTACTGCCTATTACTGGTCGATACCCTATATTTTGGCATTGTTAATACTCAGGAATATACCCACAGGGATTAACAAAACCTATGTATTATACATCGCCATTGCCATGATAGGCCTTTCCTACATATTATTTATGTGGCTTGATCGGTCGGTAATAAGCTATTTGCTGATAAACACACTTATGCTTGGTGCCTTTGGAGTATGTGATTTATTTTGGTGGAGCATTTTGGGAAGTTATTTGGACTTTCTTGATAATGCTGCACAAGTGTTAGGTATAGGGTTATCAATGAATGTATTGGGAATCTTTGTGGGAGGTGCTATTGGGAACAAAATAACTTCCTTAGAAAACTCATATTTTATAGCATCAATAGTCGCACTAGTAGTTATTTTCGCTGTTTTGATCATATTCCCTATTCTTTATATAGAACTTAATAGGCATCTGAAAAACCATGAATTTCTTATGAAGTTTACAGATCTACCAAAGAACAAACAAGATAAAACCATGTTAAAACTTAAAAATATTAAACAACTCACGGAAAGAGAAGTTGAAGTGGTTACAATGCTATTGCGCGGATATACATATAAAGCTATAGCTGAAAATCTATTTATTACTGAAAACACAATTAAATACCATGTTAAAAATATATATCAAAAGCTTGAAGTAAAAAGTAAAATGGAATTGATAAAAATGTTTGTGGATAATAAAGAATACTAGATACAAATACTTCAATGAATATCACCTTTCCATCCTTTTTGTGTGGGAAGGTTTTTTCATAAATGGTCCTTTTTTGGGGGGTAGTTTCTTTATAACTACCCTTTTTGTGTGTTTTCAGAAAAAGCAATTATTAATATATTTAATCCAAAGGGGGGATAAGTCGGTTTTAATCTTAGTACAACTACCTAGGAAGCGGATGGCGAGGCGGAAAACTATTATAGGTAAGGGAGGGTGATAAATTACACATTTTAAAGCAAATTGTTTAGTATTTATAATGAATATGAGTATAGTATGGTCGCTCAAATAGAATAAGATAATAGTATTCTTTTTAAGTAGCGATAAAAGGAGGATAACAATGAGAAAAGGAATATATAGGTTTGTTATAGTGTCATTGGTAACAGTTCTTTTTTTGGCGGCAATTGCCTTTGCATCCAATAATGTCGATGCTGCTTCAACCGGGGGTTGGCATCTTATTGAAACCAAATATCATATATCATCAAGTGATGTAACCATTAAAGGGGCGATAAAGAGTCGTGTCATGGGAACGACAGAGGGTTATCTTCTTGACACATACACCGCAGAGGGCTCGGAAGGAGACATGACATTTACGCACTCACGCGTATACAATAATGGTGACCCGGTTGCCCATATAACCCATCAGGTTGTCTGGGATACCCCATCGGCTTACCTTGCTCCCAATCAGAAAACCGGGTTTAACCTTGAGGCGAAAACTGTCAGTTCTAATGGCTGGAGTCAACCTGCGGTATATGCTAATTTTGACGCGGGCGATATTAATCCTGGCAGCGTTACATCAAGCTATATAGAATTTGACGCAAAAGAAGGTGAAACTTCTATAAGGGAAATAAGGGACAGGAAGGCTTATTTAGAGAGCAGAAAGGAGATTCCCGAGGGCCGTCCGGGAGATAAAAAAAGAATTATACTGAACCTTGGCCATAGGTATGGATATACCTACACTTATGAATGGAAAGAGGGGGTGCCTCCTACAGATACAACCTCAACGGCTCCTACTGCCCCTACCGGCAGCGGTGCGGAAGCCTTTGAATCCGGCTCTCGCATTATGTGGCAACCGGCAACCGGTCTTGGCTACAGGCTTTTCAGGTCTACCTCACAAAGTAGTTTAGGCATATCTGTGACAGACTTTTTCATTACAAGCACATCTTATGCTGATGTAAATGTTGAGCCAAATACAACATACTACTATACAGTAAAGCCAGTGCTTGCAGAAGCGAGACCTTTAGAAGGAATAGAAGAAAAGCTAGGCAGTGCTATTGCTGCATTTACAGTCAAGACAGGCAGTGTAGTCTATAAACCGGGGAGTTTCAAGCACTTTATCATGTTAAAACTGGAGAGTCCGTATATGAGTGTTGATGGAATAAGCCAGGAAGTAGACCCGGGTAGGGGAACGGCACCTGTAATAATCGCAGGCAGGACTATGGTACCTATTAGAGCTGTTGTTGAAGCCATGGGGGGGACCGTTGATTGGGACCAAAGCACGCAAAAGATAACCCTTAAAGCAAGAGGGAATACTGTGGTAATGTGGCTTGGCAAAACTGATATTACCGTAAATGGTGTAAGTAAAAAGATGGATATCGCTCCGACTACTAAAAACAGCAGGACTTTCGTGCCGGTAAGGTTTGCGGCGGAAAACCTAAGCTGTAAGGTGGACTGGATCAATAGCACCCAAGAAGCGGTTATAGTTTACGAGGAATGAGTTGAAATTTTTTCAATTGGGAATAATTAAAACCCTACTTCTTTGGCCGGGGCTTGGCTATACTTTTTTTGGCCATATATGACATGTGGCAAAAATATTGAATCTATGTATTACCTCTAAGTATCCCCTGCATTTGGTGAAATGGGGAGGATCAAAATGCAGCATTTTATCGTTGGGCTTATGTTCGTCATTATTATTGCCAATGCCGGATGGTTTGTGTTCTTTTATAATAAGACAGTCAATAAAAAAACAAAAATTGAAGACAGGTGGAAGAATATTTATGATTTGATAAAATTGAAATACGATATAATAGAAAATCTTGTTAAGAAGACTCATTGTGTTGTAAATCATGAAGAGGAAATAAGGATTTGGTTGGCACACTCACGCAGCAAATTATTAAAAGCCCAAACTCCGGTTGAGGCAATAAAAATTTCAGGAGAGTTAAAGGAGTATTTAAAAACATTTTCCATAGATAAAACGTGGAATAAAGATCTGGAAGCGGACCCTGATTTTTTACAAATTTGTATACAGATAAAAAAATTGGATGAAAAACTGGCGCTAAAACAGCGGATTTTTAAAGAAGAAGTATTTTTATATAATAAATCAATCAATACATTTCCTAATGCTATAGCCGCCAAGATTATGAATATACGAGAACTGCATTGGGGTGATTCATAGCTTTAACAATAGTGAGGGAAAAAATCTGGATCTAAATGCATCTTTATTTATTAAAAAAACGCCTGATACTGCATCTATCAGGCGTTTTTTATCATGTTTATATTCTAAGCTCTTTTAAATAGGTCGAAAATATGGAAATCCCGGTTTTGAACATATCACTGTCATTTCCAAAGCCTATGCGCAGGAATCCAGGCATCTCAAAACACTCTCCCGGAACCATCAGCAGCTTATGCTTTTCATAGAGTCCTTTGCACAGTTCCTCCGTCGTAACGGGGATGTTTTTTAAGCGAGGGAACAGCAGGACACCGGCCTTGGGCTTTACATAGTCAAAGTAATCCTTATGTTCTTGTAGCCAATTCATAAAAACCTCAAGGTTGTTTCGGGCAATACTCAAGTTTCTTCCCATGACCTTATCTACGTTTTTCAAAGCGAATGTTGCCAAATAATCATTAATAGGTGAATTGCTAATGGAAGTATAATCCTTCCATCCCCAACAAGCATTTACGATATCTTCGGGTCCTGCAATCCAGCCTAAACGCAGGCCGGAAAGACCGTAAGATTTTGACATGCTGCCTACACTTATGGCTCTTTTTGAAAGACTTCGTCCATGGGGTGGAATAATATTTGGATATAAGGCAAAATCATGGTAAACCTCATCACACAGGACCCAGAAATCCCCTTCCTCAGCCCATGAAAGGATAGTTTTTAGCTGATCTTCAGATATAACCGCTCCTGTGGGATTGTGGGGGATATTGAGAACTATAAGTTTGGTCTTTTCATCGATGAGTTTTTTCAGTTCGTTAATATCGGGTTCATACCCCTTATCAATTTTCATGTACCAGTATTTGACCCGGGCTCCCCGGGCTTCGGCGGTAGAATATAAAGCCTGATAGGCGGGGAATTGAACGATAACCGTATCCCCAGGCTTAACCAGTGTATTTGTGACTAAAAAGTCCGCCTCGATTGCACCGGTAGTAACCAAAATGTTTTTCCGCGCGGTATCCTTGTAAAAACCGGCTATTACTTCTCTGAGCTCCTGTCTGCCGGTAGTAGGATTATAACCAAGCTTGATTTTCATCAGTTCTTCGATTAGGTCATCTTTGTTTCCAAGGGATAAAAGTTCGCCTAATGTGAAGGGTTTAGCATCGGTTTCGGCCAAATTGTAAACCGCATCGTTCTCGTAGGTATTCATCCAGCGCTCCACTGCAAAGGTCTTCATATCCATAAAAAGCAACTCCTTAAACAAATATTCTTTACACAAAAAAATTAAACACTATCACGATACCCATACCTAGCAGCACTGTTGCAAACATATTTTTTGTTTTATAAGCCAAAGGAAAAGTTAACAAGGCAGCTAAAAACAGAGGGTTTGATATGCCGATGCTCAATCTGTTTTCAACTATGAGCACTCCTGGAAAAAACAAGGCAGAAAGCACGGCAGTGGGGACAAATTCTAAAAATTTTATAAATAGTTTTGGGATTTTTCTTTTAGATAAAAGGGTGGCAGGTAACATCCTTGGTAAATAGGTGACAAGTCCCATTGCAAAAATAAGATGTAAGTAATTTATGTCAATCTTCATTGTCCATAAACACCCCCACCATGGCGGCAATAACAGAAGCCAAAATGACATTCCAATTTCCAGGTATGGTATATATAAACAATATAGAAAGGAAACCCGATATTAATGCAACTAAGACAAACCTGACATTTTTAAGCTGCATGCACAAAAGGGCCAAGAACATTCCCGGAAGTGCAAAATCAAAGCCCAGAGCTTTCGTATCAGGGATAAGGTTACCTAAGGTTGCACCCATGATGGTACTTATAACCCAACTGGAATAAGCGGTCATATAAAGACCAAAATAGTAGATATGGGAAAGGGGCCTTTGTTTTGCATCGGTTATGCTAACGGCAAAGCTTTCATCTGTTATAAAAAAAGATATAAGTGGAATAAATTTTTGTTTTATTTCACGGAAATGGGGTGCCAGTGAAGCGCTGAACAGGAAATGTCTCAAGTTTACTAAGAAAGTTGTTATAATTATAGGGATGGCGCTTACTCCTGAACCCAACATTTCTACAGCGATAAACTGAGCAGAACCGGCGTATACAAAAAGTGACATCAAGCTCATATGTAAGGGGTCAAGTCCTGCATCTGCGGCCATCACCCCAAGGGCAAAGCCTACGGGTATGTATCCCATTACAATAGGTGCTGCCCTTTTAACTCCAAAAACAAGTTCATCTTTTTTACATGATTGCATAATTATCCCTCAAAATGCATAATAATTAAATCCTATAATAGCAGATTAGCCAGATGTATGTCAATATAATTATTACCCAAATACTATAGATTTCGAATATATTGCTTGGACATGTCAATTATGGTATTATTTTCATAAGGTAATCGGACAGAGCAGGGTGTGGTTGCCATCTCATAAATAAGCACCCT
>DUNY01000035.1 GCA_012839145.1 Thermoanaerobacterales bacterium | reverse complement strand
TTATTCCAAAACCGCTTTCTTCTAATATCCCGACTCCTTGTTTTAAGAAGTCATAGGCTTCCGAAGAGGTCAATTCCCACTGGGAAGGCTTATCTTGTTCGAGACTTTTGAGCAGTGGAGGATAGATTTCAGAGGCCTTTCCAAGACTTGCCAATAATATCTCTCGAGGATTTTTACACAGTTTAAAAATCGGGCTGTTTTTAGTACTGCTTTGCCAGACTTCACCGGCCGGAACTATGAGACTGGGGTCATCACGTCCCTGCAGCAAAAAGCGGATAGTCCATTTGCCGATTTGATCCTCCGGTTCTTCCAGTTTAAAACATAACCGGAAGGGGATGTCATAGGTTTTTTGATGATTGACAAGCCATTTTTTAAATTTTCGATAAAAAGCATCAAAATCAGCGGAAACACTTAAAGGCTCTATATTACTATCAAGGAGAGCATTGATAAAATCGGCCTCATTATAATCGGGGAATGCCCGCAGAATTATTTCTATAATCTTTGAGGTTTTTAGATTTCTTACAAAATGATCCAAGGTCACTGATATAAAATGTTCCACAAGCTTTTTTGCACTAAAACCCGGGTATAAGCTTTTACAGATTCCGGGCATATTATCCATAAGGCTCAAGATGGTTTTTTCATGGGTAGTTATATCTCCGGCAAAATTCCACAAAGCGTAGTAATCACCGTTTGCATTTTTAATAAGGTCAGGTAAAAACTGTTCCGATTTGACGAGGATTTCCACATAAGAAATGACGGAAATCCAAAAGGAAAAATCATCACCCAGAATCAGTTCTTCCGGGTTCTCGAAAAAGTCAATGAACGATGAGAGAGTGAAGGAAGCTTCGTCAACGGCCATTTTTAAACCGGGTATGGACCAATCACTTAAAGCTATTTCTCCTTCACGTTCTACATACTTTTTTATAGCCAGGGATGGAACAGGTTTGCCGTCACAGGTGGGAAGAAGAAATTTTTCAAAGGTTTTTTCTTGAAGATTGTTTATAGGCAAATCAAAGTTTCTTATCATCTTATTTATGTTCTTCAATGGGCATGCATAAGGAAACAACTTGCCCAAATTATCCGGTATATTCGGGTAATCTGTATCGATTTCTCGAGTTTCAAACCAGAGAAAAAACTTTCCATTGTTAATAAAGGTTTCATCAAAGTCCGGTATCCAAGTACCGTGAATTACAATAGGCATGTTTTTGCTCCTTAGTGGTATGGTAACGACTTTAAAATGTCATAATTATAATTATAAGATTTTTATATAGTAAAAAGCAACTAATGCAAGATGATGGTTTGAATGGGTGGTTTTAACATATAGTTTTCAATACTTGTAAACCACTTCAAATGATGGGTATAAGTTTCTGTTTTCATAAATCCTATAAAATATACATGGGATTTATTTTATTTTATACTTAAGAAGGAGTTTCATGATTTTCGTGAGCTACTTTTATGAGAAGTGAATAATTCGGAACCGTCCCAAAATATTCATTAAGATAGTCTTAAAACTTCATATCCGATAAGTCATAGGTGAATTCTACAAGCCGAAAGTTCATGAATATAGGTATATCACATCTTACTGCCAGAGCTATGGCATCACTAGGTCTAGAATCCAGCACTATGGATTGGTCATTCTGCCTTATATGTATTTCAGCATTATAAGTATTATTTCTTATATCAGTAATAACTACTTTTTTCGGAATGCCACCCAGCTTTTCTATAGCAGATTTTAAGAGATCCGGAGTCATAGGCCGCGGTGGAGTTACTCCCTGAATGGGCATGGCTATGTTATGAGCTTCCAGAGGTCCAATCACTATTGGGAGCACTTTTGTTTCTTCAGTATCCACCAAAAGCACTGAAAAATTCCCGCTTATATCCACCGTAACGGTTTTAACCTTTAATTCGATCATTTTACCACCTCGATTTGGAAAAGTTTGCTCCATATAATCTATTATACCATATTTGTAATAGGGTCAGTGGACACCCTTGAAAATCAAAAGCCGTTGTAGGTTAGCGGATGAGTTTACGTTTACAAGGCATAATATCACCACTTGCATGGGTTTATTTGAACTTCTACTCATCGTGTTTCCTCTTGCCACCCCGAAAATATACGTCAGTGTCCACTAACTGCCATAAGCAAGTAAATGTTTGCATGAAGAGCCGGATGCGTTAATTGCGCACGTCCGCTTCTGTGAGGGGCATGGCGTCGTGAGGCGCCTGTCTACTCGACTAATTATTCAATCTGTTAATACTTTTAGATTTATGATATATTTATAAAGGATAAGTATTTTCGTTGATGTGTTGAAGGTCACCAGGTACAGGAGTGAAAATCATCTGCAAATATATATTGAAAGAAGAGATGTCAAAGTTAAAAGTTATTTAAAGTGGGAAGTATTATAAAAAAACAGAACAATTTAGGTGGATGGCTTAGGTGTTGGAGATGTAGGTAATATTGTATTAAGAGACAGAAAACATCTTTCTGAAGATGGTCTTATTATTGTTGTTGTCATTATACAAAAGGAAACCGGCAACATCATTACAGGGCCTGATGTTATATCAAGAGGATTTGTATATGTTCGAGAATTGGAAGAATTTTTGCAGGAAGTAAGAATAAGAGCAAAGGATGCTCTTATAAATTGCAATGGTAAAAACTGGTCAGCTAAAAAAATGTGATTAAAGATGCTTTAAGGTAATATGTTTATCAGAAAACAGAAAGAAAGCCTATGATATTACCGATCATCATGGAAATTTAGTACAAGGGGATGATCTAAATGTCAAATAAATATTTACGCAAAAGTTTATTACAGGTAATAAATAATCAAATAAGAAATAACGATCCTCCATGTACAAAGCAAACCTTTGAACGTCTCGTAAAAACTAGCTACCCTCAAAAGCGGGCTAAGGAAATGATTGCAGCAGTGCTGATCGAAGAAATGTTTTATATAATGAAACAAAACAAGCCCTTCGATGAGGAGAGTTTTTGTAAGAAATTGAATGATTTAGGCTAAGAGCTAAGGGTTCCTAATCCTTCAGTGCTATATCCAATTCTATGGTGCCACCGGAACTAAGGTTTAATGGCACACAAAGGATTTTTATTTTCGTTGTAGATATCTGAATATTGTCTCCCATCATTAATGATGGAGGTGTTATTTGTATTCAATAGACAGGAGGTAATTATACTTGGGATTCTCATATCAATTGTTTGCAATATTCATAATACTTTCCATGAGGAGAAAGGGAGTTGAATAACCTTTTATCAGCAGTCCAGAATTCACATATGTTATACTCATCGCTGTTCATTTTGGCTACTGCTAAAAATGTTGCGTCGTAGAGAGTGGGCAGATTTTCTTCAACACTTATATTCCATGCAATTTCTGTTATTTCTTTAGAAGATATAAAACGAATTAATTTAAGATCGAGAAATATATTCCACAGCTCTTCTGACTCTTTTATAGTTATTTCTTTACTCCTTGTTTTTTTTCTCAAGACACTCCCGATTTCTGTTATAGCAAAGTCGGGCATTAGTATCTTTTGACCCCTAGCAATTATTTTTTCCACTAATATCCTAGCTTTTTCACTGCCTTCTTCCCATGTCAGAAGCTTTACTATAATACTGCTATCGATACATACAACATTACTCATCCCGATTGCCCTCCCTGTAATTCCTCAATGTTACAGTAGAGTCAGATTGTATTTTTCTTTTTTTCATCTTTTCGGTTACCTTGTCAAGCCTTTCAAGTGCCATTTTGGATTCTTCAATTTCATTATACTTTTGAGCAACCTCCATGCATTTTTGCATATCTTCAAATACCGATGCTTCTACGATATATGCTACCGGCTTGGAACGTTGGAGGACTAATGTGGGGCGCTTTTCTTTTACTACTTTTGATATTATTTTACTGGCATTTTGTCGGATCTCAGTAATGTTAGCAATTTCTATATCCATTAACACCACCCCTGTTTATAGTATAACTGTTAATAGTATTATATTGATTAAGTCTATATAATTGTGTAAAAAGGAATTGAGCCACAAACTC
>DUNY01000013.1 GCA_012839145.1 Thermoanaerobacterales bacterium | reverse complement strand
AAGGAAATGTCCATGGCCTGTTTATTAAACCTTTTTCTATCATTTATTTGCCGGTTTACAAAGGATTTCTGAAATCCAAGTATCGAAGATAGTTGAAGCATGAGCAGGCTTTAATATAACAGCGGTATCCGCCCCTTCCCCAGTGCCTGCTACTGCTATTATATCTTCTTGGTATGGAATAAGACCGGCATCCAAGGCCATGACCCCTATTTCCACACATACCTTCACTCCCTGACCCAACATCCTCAAAGTATGGGCTATGATTTCAACGGGATATGCTCCACCGAACTTGTTGCTTATGCCCCGTTCGGCACCGGAAAGTACATGTGTTGTTGTAAGCACCTTGACTCCTGATTCGGTGAGCTGTCGCCTTACACCTACAGGCATTTCCATTTCACCTGGGGTTTCAAAACCCGCCACATGGGTTACGCAAACAAGATTTACCCCAAGATTTGCTTCTTGGAAAAGCTTTGCAGTATAACCTTCACAGGTGGCTACCACCACATGTTTTATTCCCCGCTCTTTTACCGCTTTTTTTACAACTTCCAAGGTTTTTTCAGTATTATGTTTGCCGGGTTTTTCAAAATGCATATACTATTAACCTCCTATATTTCCGTATTATTTGTAATCTTGTATGATGGTTATGCCCGAGCTTGTTCCAATCCGAGTAGCCCCCGCTTCAATCATTTCAAGTGCGGTCTTTGCATCTCTGATACCGCCGGAGGCTTTTACTCCCATAGTATCTCCAACTATCTTTCGCATAAGCCGCACATCTTTGACTGTAGCTCCGCCGGTTCCAAACCCGGTGGAGGTTTTAACAAAATCCGCCCCTGCAGCTTTGGCCAGCTGACAGGCTGATACCTTTTCGTTTTCGTCAAGACAAGCCATTTCAAGGATTACCTTAACTTTCGCTTTATCATTGATTGCTTTTACCCCTTTTACCACCTGGGCAATGTCTTCCTGGACCCCATAAAAGTCCCCGCTTTTCAGCAGGCCTACATTCATTACCATATCCGTTTCCACCGCTCCGGATTTGACTGCCTCTGTGGCTTCAAATACTTTTGCGGCAGTTGACATAGCTCCCAGGGGGAAGCCAACGGTAACAGCCACTTGTACATCTGTCCCCTCCAAAATGTTTACGGCGTGTTTTACGTAACAGGAATTGACACATACTGAGTAAAAACCATATTCCTTGGCTTCCAAGCATAATATTTTAATTTCTTCAAAGGTAGCAGTAGGTTTTAATAGAGTATGGTCTATGTATTTAGCCAGTTCGTTCTTTGTAAGCATTAAAATCACCTGACCTTCCATTTATTATACTTATGAAAGATATTTGTGAAAAATCCCACATCGTTCAAGTTTATTTTACATGAAATTGGACATTCATTCAATACAATAATTTCTTAAATAAGGTAAATACTATATTAAGAATAACTTGTAGGGAGTGTGTATATGGCTGACAATAATAAAATTCCGAATCCAGAAGTGAAATGTGTTGTAAACACCTGTACACATTGGGTTCCGGGAAACATTTGCGGTGCAGGCAATATAGACATCCTTAATGAAGAAGTAGGCAAAATGTCAAAAGCAGTGGAGCAGACCATGTGTAAAACTTTTGAAGAGCGCCGGGGGCTGGCCAATTTTGTCGGTTCCGCCGACAATGTAAACTGGGTCGGGTTTGCGGAAGAGCTGGTGGGTGTGGGACGTCGATTGAATCCCACTGTAACCTGTATAGTTGATACATGTAAATATTATCACGAAGGAGACCTTTGCAACATCGATTCTATCGAAATAACCGGT
Source organism: Thermoanaerobacterales bacterium (assembly GCA_012839145.1). Taxonomy (GTDB): domain Bacteria; phylum Bacillota; class Thermosediminibacteria; order Thermosediminibacterales; family Tepidanaerobacteraceae; genus DUNY01. Next base: position 483 of record DUNY01000013.1, on the reverse strand, counting down.
GAAAATGCAAAAGAATGCCAGACCACTGACTGCGCTACGTTCGAGTATAGTGGAAAACCTTCTAAGAACGAAAAGCTGCAGCACTCACGGGAAAAAGGAGAAAAGTTCAGGTAAATGCTTTGCATATGATTGCCCGTTAATAAATGCAGCCTTTCATCTCCCTAGTGAAATAGGGAGAATTCTTAGCAGTTTTTGCTAAAAGGGTGAATGTAATTAATTGCTTATATCTACCCACTTGCCACCGGTCAGTTCGGCTAGTTCCTTAACGGTAAGTTTAACAGCCGCTTTGATTTCTCCGGCGGCAGGATATACTATGTCATAAGCTTTTAACGAATCATCCAAATATGTATCAATGGGATTTTTCACGCCGAAAGGACACACACCTCCCACCGGATGGCCCGTTACTTCCATAACTTCATCCGGATTGGGCATTTTGGCCTTGCAAGAAAAGGTATCCTTGAACTTTCGGTTATCTATTTTTTT
>DUNY01000088.1 GCA_012839145.1 Thermoanaerobacterales bacterium | reverse complement strand
TCGGGGTGAGACCTCGGCGGGAGCAAATTTCTATCACCTTATTAAACCAGCCAGGAGCTGCCTTCTGGGAAAGGATTATGAAAGATTCACGAGTTAAGGTTGAAAGATCCACCTTATTTTCTTTACACAAGGGGTGGTCTTTGCGCAAAACTATGGAAGTTCTGTCTGTATTTATTTTCTTGATGGCAATGTCGGGGTTGTTCATCAAATCAAAGGACCGTGTGAAGCCGATGTCTAGGTCGCCCGACTGCAAGCCCTGATTGAGAGGTGCCAAAGTGAACTGTTGTAGTTCCAATTGTATGTAAGGGTATTTTTGTTGAAAATGCGATACATATTGAGGCATATATTTTTTCCCCAATGCGGGCAAAAAGCCTATACTCAAGTGAGCCGAATACCCGGCATTAATATGATAGGCTTTTTGCACGGCTTGTTCATATTTCCAAAGCAATTCCTTTACATCTTTTAAAAAAACCGCTCCTGCTTCAGTAAGCTGGACAGAACGTGTATCGCGAATAAAAAGAGGGAATCCCAGCGCTTTTTCCAGAGTGGATATGCTCTGACTTAAGCCAGATTGTGCGATATACAAGTGCTTGGCGGCTTTAGTAAAATTTAGATACTTGGCAACAGTTACAAAATATTGTAAGTATCTGATATTCAAAGTGATTACCTCCTTGAACCTCAATGATGAGGTTGAGAACAAGCTTATTTACTAATTATTATAACAAATTAGTATAATTATAACAAATTTACTAATCGGGGTATGTTCCTACTAGACATGCAATACTTGCTTGAAAAAGATTTATCAATTTTACTGATTGAATAAAGAAGATATATGTATTTCCTAATAATTTTTGGCTGTGATTAAATATATATAGATGTATATTTTATTAAACGGAGAAGAAGGGTGGTCAATGGCTTGCGCCTAGAGCAAAGTAAGGCAGTTGTTATAGGGAATGGTTGCGCCGGGGCAGAATGCATTATTGCCATGCGGGACAACGGGTATGAGGGAGATATAACCATGCTGACTAGTAGTAAATGGCCTATATATAACCCAATGCTGACAACATATTTTGCGGCTGGAAAAATTGAGTTTGCACAGCTTTTTCCCTATGGCTCAAACGAGGAGTTTACAAAAAAATACCGGGTTAAGATTCATGGTTCTTCACCGGTTATTTCCGTGGATGCCGAAAAAAGGTGGGTTGTGACCGATAAAGGACTGGAGTTTCAATATAATAAGTGTTTGGTTGCCAGCGGCGCTTCCCCTTTTCTTCCCCACATACCTGGTATTGATTCAGAGAAAGTTTTCACGATGCGAACTGTTGAAGATGCCTTGCGTCTTAAGAGCGTAATGGAAACAAAACCAAGGCAGGTTTTGGTAGTAGGGGCGTCTATGGTAGGGGTCAAAATCATGGAACTTTGTCATCAAAAAGGCATAGAGGTGTGCCTGGTAGATATGGCTCCCCATCTGTTCCCTTTGGCGGCAAGCCCACAATGTGCAGCGGTTTTGGAAGAACGGCTAAAACGGCAAGGAATACGCTTCAGGTTTAATGCCCGTCTTGGAAAAATAGAGGAAACACCGGGAGGTATAAGAGCTTGCTTTTCCGGCAGTGAGGCAAGTGAAGAAGCCGATATGGCGGTTATTTGCATTGGAGTGCGCCCCAATCTGAGTTTTGTAAACCATGAGCAGCTAGTAGTTAAAAAAGGAATTCTGGTAAATGAAAGAATGGAGACAAACATGCCCGGCCTTTATGCCGCAGGAGATGTTGCTCAGGGTAACAATTTGTTGACAAACCAGAAGCAGATCATTGGCCTATGGGCTAATGCCCGGTATCAAGGCCGGACGGCAGGAAGGAATATAGCAGGGAAGCCTGACAAGTATCCGGGAAATATTCCTCATAACATTACTCATTTTATGGGGATGGACTTTATTAGCATAGGCGATGTAGCAAACTATGATTATACTGAGGTAAAACAACACAAAAACAAGTACATACAATTATTCTGGAAGGACGGTTTGCTAAGCAGTGCTAATTTGATTGATGAGTTTTATTCATCAGGTGCTGTTAAATATGCACTTATTAAAGGATTAAAAAAGCAGGAAAAGATGAAAACCGGCGCTTTGCCTGTTGCACAGGATATATTAATAAGGGAATTAATTACGGAGGTGATGAAAGGATGAGACCGGAACAAAAACTTAAAAAAATACCTAATGGGGAAAACGGTATAGTGATTAAAAAATCCATTTGCACCATATGTGATCCTTTGACCCAGTGTGGTCTCGACTTGTATATCAAAGACGGTAAGATAGTTAAAGTTGAAGGAAGCAAGGAACATGCTTACAATCAAGGGTCTCTCTGCCCTAAAGGGGCTGCTACTCGGCAATATGTTTATCATGAGGATAGAATTAAAACACCTTTAAAGCGGATTGGTTCAAGAGGATCAAATCAGTTTATACCTATCTCCTGGGAGGAAGCCCTAGAGACCATAGCCTGCAAGTTAAATGTTCTAAAGAAAGAGTATGGTCCTGAATCTGTGGCTTTTTTTTCAGGGTTTACCAAGTATTTTAGGCCATATTTAAAACGCTTAACCCATTCCTTTGGCTCACCTAATTACATAACCGAGTCTAGTTGTTGCTACCATGCCACTGCTATGACGCAAGCCCTAGTTTTTGGACGTCAGGGATTGCCAGATATGGCAAACACCGATTGTCTGTTGCTATGGAGCGGAAATCCTTTTTACACTAACCCAGGCAACGGTCGAAACTTAGTCAAAAATCAAGAAAGAGGTATGAAGCTGATTGTAGTTGATCCCAGGATAACTCCTACCACAGCCCGTGCTGATATTCATCTGCGGTTGAGGCCGGGTACAGACGGGGCTCTAGCCTTAGCTATGGCCCATGTTATTATCAATGAAAAGCTATATGATCAGGATTTTGTTGCCAATCACACTTACGGTTTTGAAGAGTATAGGGATTACGTGCAGCATTTTACCCCCGAAGAAGGCCATCGTCTAACGGGAGTTCCTGCAGATTTAATCAAGGAAGCGGCGCGCATGTATGCTAAAGCCAAGACGGCTGCCATTTTCCCCAGTGCATCGGCAGTGGTTCACCATACCAATGGGATTCAGAACTACAGGGCTGTTTTCTGTTTGGCAGGATTAACCGGAAATTATGACATAAAAGGCGGTAATCGTTACTCTCCACACAGTTTTATTCACATAGCAGGGCTTATTCCTACACGGGAGCAGGAATTTATCCAGCCCAGACCATGGGAAGAAATGCCCCCACGTATTGGCTCAGATAGGTTTCCTGTATGGCCCGAGGTTGTTGATGAAGAGGGCCAGGCTATGCAGCTACCCTACCAGATTAGATCGGGACAGCCGTATCCTATAAAAGCACTGCTTGGTTTTGGCATGAATTATCGGATGTGGCCTGATTCTGAAGGGTTGCGCCAAAGTCTCAATATGCTTGATTTTTTTGTCAATATAGATATCTTCATGACCGATACGTGCAAAATGGCCGATATTGTGCTGCCTGCGTGCACATCCTTAGAGCGCAGCGAATTAAGATGTTATCCTATGGGCTATATAATTTTTACCCAGCCGGTTATTGAGCCACTCTATGAATCACGATCAGATGTGGATATTATTTATCAGCTGGCGGAAAAATTGGGTTTAGAGGATGAACTTTTTGCGGCAGGTTATGAGACCTCAATTGACTATATACTGGAACCTAGCGGAATCACTGTAGCAGAGCTAAAAAAGCACCCTGCAGGCATGTTTGTGCCAAATCCGGTAAGGCCACCTGAAAAAAGTTATTTACAGAATGGTTTTGCCACGCCCTCCGGCAAACTAGAGTTTAAATCCAAAATATTGGAGAAGTATGAAGATAAGATGGGCATTGCTGCCCTACCAGTATATACCCCTCCTAAACATAGTCCTGAAGCCACCCCGGACCTGGCAAAGGAATATCCTTTTATCTTAAATACGGGGTCGAGGATGCCCATGTTTGTTCATACGCGGACTTTCAGACTTAGTTGGAACAGCTGTCTTAAGAAGAATCAACCGGCGGCAGATATTAACCCTGAAGACGCAGAACGACTAGGTATAAAGCAGGACGACTACATTCGTATTTCAACGCCTAAAAATTCAATTGTGGTGAGAGCTAATTTAACTCAAATGGCCCAGCCCGGAGTTGTCCACATGCATCATGCTTTTGCTCAAGCCGACGTAAATATATTGTTTGAAGCAGATTACCTTGATCCTATTTCCGGCTTCCCAGGGTTCAAGTCAGCTCTTTGTAATATAGAAAAGGTTAACGAAACGGAGGTGTGCTGAATGAAAAAGGCTGTTTTTCTCGACCCCGAGCGCTGTGTGGGTTGTGGAGCATGTGTGGTTGCATGTATGGATGAGAATGATATCTATCCAGAAAAAGGTGAACCACCATTAAGGCGGGTTTATCAAATCGAAGACAGAAGAATTTCTGAAAATGGTATCATATATATATCCATAGCGTGTAATCACTGTGAGGATAGTCCTTGTCTCATAGCATGTCCCACAGGAGCCATTTCCAGAGAACCTGGCAGTGGCCGTATTGTGACGGATACCAGCCTCTGTATCGGCTGTCATAGTTGTGCCTTGGCCTGTCCTTTTGGTATACCCCGTTATAACGCTGAAGAAAAGATGTATAAATGCACTTTATGTGGTGACCGCATATCTGTAGGCCTTGAACCGGCTTGTGTCAGAGTTTGTTTTCAGGAAGCTCTTAGCCTAGAAAGCGCCAATGATTTTCAAGGCAAAAAAGAAAAGGCTTTGATGGAAAGTCTTATTAAAGCAACATCGCAAAAACGTATAGGCTTCAGAGAGTAAGAAACCGAGAGGTCTGGTGACCTGCAGTATAATGAATGAAATAAAAAAGTCAGGGTTTCTTAACTGATAACAAGAAAATACTATTTGTTGCGTTATAAATCAGGTAGGCGGTGAACAGATGATGAAGGCTTCAGGAATAGTACTGGCAGGGGGGAAGAGCACCCGAATGGGTCGGGATAAGGCTAATATAAGATTAGGTAGTCAGACGATGCTGGAAAGATCTGTAGAAAAATTGCAGCAGATTTTTGATGAAGTAATAATTGTTTCCGACCGACCGAGTAAATATGCTTTGACTGGAACTCGACAAGTTTTCGATATTTACGGAGGAAAAGGCCCCTTGGGAGGGATTCATGCTGGTTTGTCAGTAGCCGGGAATTCCAATGCTTTTATAACGGCATGTGATATGCCGTTTTGGCAGCCGGAAATGGCTGCTTTTCTGCTGCAGTGCTTAGAGGATTACGATGCAGCTATTCCAAGGGTGGCTGGCTATATTGAGCCTCTCTTTGCAGTATATTCCAAAAGGTGTTTGCCAGCTGTTGAAGCATGCTTGCAACAGGACATCTATAAAATTATAGAAGTTTTTCCCCTGTTAAAAGTCAAGTATGTAGAGGAAGAAGCTTGGGGTAAATTTGGTGATACCGATAAAATTTTTATTAACATCAATACTCCCCAGGAATTAAAGACTTTATTGCGAGGGATGACAGTATGAAGAAAAATGTGGAACTAGAAAAGGCACAGGAAATGCTTTTACGAAAAGTTCATACTTTGCCAGAAGAAAATGTTAACCTTCTCGAGGCCTTCGGGAGAGTCCTCAGTAGGGATGTCTTTGCTTCATTAGACGGGCCTCCTTTTTCTCGCTCGGCCGTAGACGGTTATACCCTGACTGCTGAGGACAGAAACAAGATTAGAAAAGGACATTGTGCGAGGCTTAAGGTGCTGGAAGTTGTAAGAGCAGGATATGCCTCAAAACTTACTCAAATACCGGGTACAACGATAAAAATAATGACAGGAGCCCCTATACCTCGGGGAGCCCAGGCTGTTATAAAGTATGAAGATGTCTTAGAGGAAGGTGACTCCATTATTGTTGGAGGAAAAGGAAACCCCCCTGAAAAGGACAACGTAGTGATAGCAGGTGAGGATTTTGTCAAGGGCGAATGCATTGGGAAAAAAGGCGATAGACTGTATTCAGCAAGCATTGGCCTTTTAGCGGCCGCTGGTCAAGGAAAAGTTCCGGTTTACCGGACTCCCCGAGTTGCCTTATTAAGCACCGGTGACGAGGTGGTGGACGTATGTTCCGGCTCATTGGCAGGTGCTCAAATATACAACAGCAACCTCTATGTTTTGGCTGCATACTGTCGTAGCGCCGGACTACATCCGGTGTTACTAGGCAATGTCCATGATAGAAAAGAAGGTATTGCAGAAAAAATACGTGATGGGTTGGAAGTGGCTGATCTAGTGATCACTACCGGGGGTGTTTCCGTGGGAGAATATGACCTTGTACAGGATGCCCTGGCAATAATTGGAGCTGATATGATCTTTTGGAAAGTACACATGAAACCTGGTTCTCCTGCCCTAGCTGCAGAAAAAGAAGGTAAAATAATTATAGGCCTTTCAGGTAATCCCGCTGCTGCCTCAATTTCTTTTGAGCTGCTGGTTAGACCGGTCATCCGCAAGCTGACTGGACAAAAAAAGTATTTTTCACCCGTCTTAAAAGCGGTAGTGGCTGACAATTACCCTAAAGCCAGTCCCAAGAGGCGTTTTTTAAGGAGCGAGCTTCGATTTAATAGGGGGCAAGTAGAAGCAGTTTTGACAGGCAGTCAGGAGACAAGCGCATTAAAATCCATGCTTGACTGCAATGCCTTGATTGATGTTCCTGCTGGAAGCGGGGCTCTTACAGTGGGGCAAAAGGTTTTAGTACATTTAGTTGAACAGAAAGGATGGCTGGTATGAATGTCTGATATTCCTGTAATATCTGTGGTGGCTAAATCGGGTTCCGGTAAAACCTGCCTGTTGGAAAAATTAATAAAAGAGTTAAAAAACAGAGGGCTAAAAGTGGCTGTGGTTAAACACGATGTGCACGGTTTTGAAATCGATCACCCCGGTAAAGACAGCTGGCGCCATGCTCAAGCGGGCGCTGATATAGTTTCAATCTCCTCTCCACAGAAATTTGCTCTTATAGAAAAACGGTCTACAGAACTGACCTTGGAACAAATAGAAAAGCGTATAACAGGTGTAGATATTATCCTGACCGAAGGCTATAAAAAAGGTAATAAACCAAAAATCGAAGTGTTCCGTTCTAAAGTACACCGGGACCTACTGTGCGGGCCCGAGGAACTCATAGCTTTAGCCAGTGATATACCTTGTAATTTGGGTGTTACGTGTTATAATATTGATGATGCTGGAGGAATTGCCCAGGAGATTATATTATATATAAAAAGATGGAAAGCCAATCCTAAAAGCGTGTGAGCTTTGTGAAGCTGGAAAAGATCTGAATAAACCTTTCTATCGTTAGAAGTAAATATTAGTAAGCAAGTTGTATAAAAAGAGGTTACCCTGCAAAACAGTGTAGCTCGGAGTATGCGATTGTTAATACTATGCGGTATTGGTAATGCTATAATTGATAAAGGTAAAACATTTCCTAAGGAGTATTGGAAGCCATATTATTTCTTTTAAAGGATGTAAATCCATAAAAGGCGGAGAAGCAAGTTGAAGCTGCTTTAATGCTTTTTTTAATCAAAGCGTTATATTATAAAAAATATAACGCCAAGGAGATTTATCTATGAGACATAAAAATTTTCTGCTGCAAGGCGATATTGGTATAGGAAAGTCTACGATTATTAGAGATTCAATAATTCCATATATTGATTTTGTAGGAGGTTATTATACTCAAAGGGTATTAGACGGCGAAGAAAAGGTAGGTTTCTTGATAAGTCCCATAAAGAGTAAACAAGACTATGTTTTGAATCGGGATATCAAAGACCTAAGGCTGAAGGATAAATCTCGATTATTTATATTTAAAAAACCCAATGGAGCCTGGTCGTTTAATAATGAGGTCTTTGTTCATTACAGCATAAAATATTTATCAAAGGGTTTGCAAGATAACAAAAAACTGTTAGTTGCTGATGAACTAGGAGGTATGGAGTTTCAAAACGATTCCTTCCTCCAAGAGATAGGGAAAATTCTTTTAAGCCAGGTGCCGGTCTTAGGGGTATTAAAATCCAGCTGCAATTTTCGAAAACTAAAAAGGGCAACTCTTTTGGAAACATCTTGTAAAAACCTGGAGCAATTCAAAAGCTTTTTAAGCCAAAGGGCTCAAGTTATCTTGTTAGCTCCGGGGATGGATGGCAATGAAGTTGTGGCACAGGTACAAGCATTTATAAAAAAGTCAATCATGGTAGGTAATTAATTAAACGGAAGGGAAGACATCTATGGATATAAAAATCAATGAAACCAATAGTAAAAACCCTGCCTCAATAAGACATACCCATATCAAAAAGAAATATACATTTCTCACCATAATCTTTGCCATAGT
>DUNY01000256.1 GCA_012839145.1 Thermoanaerobacterales bacterium | reverse complement strand
TTGTCCATTTCAGTGAGCCATGATTCATCACCACTTACAATATAGTCGGCCAGCTGCTGTTTTTTCTCAATTAGTTCGTCAATCCGTTCTTCCAGAGTTCCCTGGCATATATACTTATACACTTGGACGTTTTTCTTCTGCCCTATGCGAAAGGCTCGATCGGTGGCTTGGTTTTCCACCGCCGGGTTCCACCAGCGGTCAAAATGAAAGACATGATTGGCCTTAGTTAGATTCAAGCCAACTCCTCCTGCTCTCAGTGAAAGAATGAATATTTTCGGTTCGCTGCCCTCCTGGAAGCGCCGCACCATCTTATCTCGGGCTGTCATTGGCACACCGCCGTGTAAAAACATTATTTCTGAATCAAAGGATTTGTCAAGGTAGATACTTAAAAGCTCCCCCATTTCTTTAAATTGTGTAAAAACAAGGGCGGAGTCACCTTCGGCTACCACTTCGTATAACATCTCCGAAAGCCGAGTAAGTTTACCGGAGCGTCCTTCTAAATAGCTTTGATTATGCAAAAACTGGGCAGGGTGGTTGCATATTTGCTTTAATCTCACGAGAGCAGCCAGTATCAAGCCTCTTCTTTCGATTCCTTCTATATTGCTGAGTTTTTCCAAAGTATTTTTTACAACAGCCTCGTATAAGCTGGCCTGCTCCCGGGTCAAAGAACAGTAAACTTTAGTTTCTTGCTTTTCCGGCAGGTCTTTTATAATGCGCGGATCGGTTTTGACTCGCCTAAGTATAAATGGTCTTACAAGTTTCTGCAATTTTTTCAGGGGCTCATTTTTATTGTATTTTTGTATGGGTAGTTCGAATTTTGTTCTAAAAAGACTGAAGCTGCCAAGATAACCGGGATTTAGAAAATCCATAATTGACCACAGTTCAGCCAAACGGTTTTCCACCGGTGTTCCTGTGAGAGCAATTCTTGTTTTAGCTTGAATTGATTTTATGGCTTTTGTCTGTTTGCTTGTGGGATTTTTAATATTTTGTGCTTCGTCTACAACAACCCTTTTCCAATCTACTTTCTTTAGGTCCTTTATGTCTCGACGTGCCAAGGCAAAGCTGGTTACCACCAAGTCCGAAGCAAGGGCTTGCTTTTTAAAATCTTTGCCCTTAAGTCTTGACTGACCGTAGTGTATCATCAGGGAGAGAGTGGGGGCGAATCTATAGGCTTCCCGTTCCCAGTTTCTAACAACCGAGGTGGGACATATCAATAGAGTGGGTCTATTTGATACTCCATCTTCCTTTTCCTTCAAAAGCAGGGATAAAACTTGGATGGTCTTTCCCAGCCCCATATCATCTGCCAGGCAGCCGCTGAGACCCCATTTTTCCAGATACATCATCCATGACATGCCCCGCTTTTGGTAATCCCTTAATTTACCGCAAAAACCCTCTGGCTGTTGTTGCACATTGAAACTGTCGGGCTCCTCAAGTTTTTTCAAGAGATCTGCAAACCAGCCCAGTGTTTCTACCTGTTTAATCGACTCATCTTCTACATTGCCACCGGCTAAGTGTATGGCGTCAAACAATTGAAGCTTACCGTGATTTTGTTCTCTTCGTCGTGACCAAATATTTAAGATACTATTTATCTCGTCTTTTCGTATTTCGATCCACTGCCCGTTTATATTGACTAGGGGAACTTTTATGTCCACCAATCGTTTCCATTCTTCCACGGGTATTTCTTCATCACCGATAGCAAGTGCGATATCATAATCTACAAGGGCATCCATGCCCATAAGCCCGGTGCTCATATCAGGTATTCGGTCTTTTCTTGACCCTAATTTAAGCTTAACGTTTACCTTATTAGCAGTTCGGTTTTCCTTCCACCAATTGGGGACCATTATTCCAAAACCGCTTTCTTCTAATATCCCGACTCCTTGTTTTAAGAAGTCATAGGCTTCCGAAGAGGTCAATTCCCACTGGGAAGGCTTATCTTGTTCGAGACTTTTGAGCAGTGGAGGATAGAT
>DUNY01000392.1 GCA_012839145.1 Thermoanaerobacterales bacterium | reverse complement strand
TGATGGATTTTCACCTGTAGTATCGGTCAAATGCATTCTACAGTTTACAGAATCTGCTGACAGAAGCATTTTTAATTCTCGGCGATTACCACGAACAGAGAAAATAAGTTCGTTTTTATTCGGCTGATGAATCTTGCTTATCCTATTACCCGTTAAATGTTCTTTTAGCTCATAAATTGTTCCGAACAATGCTATTCCGTCAAAAGGCATAAAAAAACCTCCTCGTAAGGTTAAGTATAACACTAAATTAAAGCTTTTTGAAGGCCAAGATATTGTTGTTTAAAACATGATTAAATGATATAATAATTTGGAAGATTATTGAGAAAACCAGGGCTATCCCTGGTTTAATGGATTTAATCTGATAAAAGTACAGAAGGAGTTTATAATGATTAAAAGTATGACCGGCTACGGCCGTGGTGAAAACCCGGGTAAATATCACTGGGTTGTAGAGATACGTTCAGTAAATCATAGATTTTTGGAGGTGTTTGTGAGACTGCCTAAACCGTGGCTTTTTTTGGAGGATAAGATAAAAAGTCATATAAAGGGAAAAATAGTACGAGGTAGAGTTGATGTATTTGTTAACCTAAGTGCAGAAAACCTTCCAGTTGATATAAAAATTGACAAAATCCTTGTTAACAATTACTATAAAAAAATGATGGAGTTAAAAGACAAGATTGGCTTCGAAGGCCCTATTTCTCTGTCGCTACTTTCATTGATGCCAAATGTTTTCAATTTGGAAGAAGATTTGCCTACAGAGCAAGAACTATGGGAATCTTTTTTGCCGGCCTTGACTGATGCTGTTGATAACCTGATTGATATGCGGAAAAAGGAGGGTGAAAACCTCAGGAAAGATTTAAATGCAAGACTTGGCTTTATAGAAAGTAAGACAGTAATCATTAAGGAACGAGCAAAAGTCGTTCCGGAAGAATATAAGAAAAAGCTCTTGCATAACCTGCAGAAACTTTTTAGTGATATTTCATTAGATCATGATAGAATAGAGACAGAGGTGGTATTATTTGCTGAAAAGGCCAACATAACTGAAGAAATAGTCAGACTTACAAGCCACCTTTCACAGATGAAAGGATTGCTGGATTCAGATGAATCCATTGGCAAAAAAATGGATTTTATCGCTCAAGAAATGTTTCGTGAGGTTAACACAATAGCGTCCAAGGCATCGGATTACTGTATTGCTAAAGAAGTTATTGAGATAAAAAGCGAGCTGGAAAAAATACGAGAACAAATTCAAAATATCGAATAAAATTAGGAGGTATTAGTGTGGACATAAAACTTGTAAATGTCGGATTTGGAAATATAGTTTCAGCCAATCGTATCATAGCTATAGTGAGCCCGGAGTCAGCTCCTATAAAACGGATTATTCAGGAGGCTCGAGATCGTGGTATGCTCATAGATGCCACTTATGGCAGGAGGACACGTGCAGTTATTATAACTGACAGCGATCATGTGGTACTATCTGCGGTCCAGCCTGAAACAGTAGCCCATCGTCTTAATAATAATAAAAACACGGTAGAAGATGAAGAGGTAGAAAC
>DUNY01000317.1 GCA_012839145.1 Thermoanaerobacterales bacterium | reverse complement strand
TAGCGGTAAAAGCGGGCCTACCCCCCATGGCCGGTGCTGTTGCTATAGCTTTAGCCGGTCAAGGTATGGCACTTTCAGGTGATATTGTCATTCAGGGAGCCAATAATTTGTCCGCAAAGTCAGCAGGACTACCCGTGCAGATAGTAAACAATTATGTCTTTATTCTTTCCCTAATTACAGGGATAATAGCTATAACCATCGCATATTATATGATGAGAAAAGATATAGCTATATTCCAAAAGGAAGGCATTCGCGAAATGGCGGCTTCTAGCGAGGCTAGACCTGAGATGCAAATAAGGGCTAGGGAACATCGTGGTGAGGCTTATGCACCTTTCCTGATGTGGTTATTGATAATAAGCATGGCATGTGTAATATTTGCCATGTTCCGTTTCGGGATAACAGGTGGTGATGCTTCAGCTTTACTCGGTGGAACAGCTATTTTGATTATGACTGTAGCCACAATACTTGTGGAAGGTGTAAAAGGCCTTGATGTAATAGCTGACCATCTAACTGACGGGTTGGTCTTTGCCTTTAGAGTGATGGGCCAAATTCTCCCCATAGCCGGGTTCTTCTTCCTAGGTAACCCTGAAACAGTTGCCAGTATCCTTGGTGAAGGTGCTCCCGGATATCTCTTTGATATTGGCCAGATGATTGCTAATACTATTCCTCCCCAAGGTTTCCTCTCAGCCTTCGGTATGCTTATTCTGGGTATTATCACCGGTTTGGACGGATCAGGATTCTCCGGTCTGCCTATGACTGGAACCTTGGCAGGTGCCATGGCCAGTGGAAACCAATCGATAGCTGCTGGTTTGGCAGCATTAGGTCAGATGGGTGCTATTTGGTCGGGAGGCGGCACCATCATAGCCTGGAGCTCTCTGGTAGCCGTTGCCGGTATCGTAGGTGTTCCGGTGCTTGATTTAGTTAGAAAAAACTTTATACCGGTCATCATCGGTATGATAGTTTCTGTCATTGTAGCTGTTATATTCTTGATGTAAAAAAAGCGGGGTTAAACCCCGCTTTTTTATGATATACAGAACATTAATTTTATAAATTAACCGCCCTTGGATTTTCATGTCTTCCAAATAATCTTTACAGCATAGGTTTATCATGTGTATCACTGCTGTAAATATAATCACTTGCAAAGCTCAACTTGGTTTTTAAATTCGATTTAGGGGGAATCGCTGTGTGGCGTCTCGAGCAGGAAGATCCTCGGCCTTTGATTGTTATAAGGAATCGTTTAAAGCCGAGGCAAGGCTCTTTGTAAAGTTATTGTATTAAGTGGGTGTTTAACCATGTATTTCCGGCATAATAGTATATTCCGTAAGCCAAACTAATGTTAAATGTTAAAACATATTATTGGAGGGTTTTTCATGGCTAGAATTCACTGTAGCGTAGCCAACTGTCATTATTGGAAAAACGGAAACATATGTGATGCATCGGAAATAATGGTTACCTCCGATAGCCTTGGGAATACCACGCCCGACAGCTTTGATGCTCCTCAGGCCAGCACCGCCGAAGAAACACCGGTAAACTCCTGTATGGAAACCTGCTGTAAGACTTTTGTTCATGCAAACTCCGCTGCTAAAAACGCCGATAGTATCTATAGAAAATAGGACAGCTCAAAGACAGTGCATTCAATCACTGTCTTTTAAATCTTTACCCATATATAACTCTTTATATATTTGGCATAAATTTCCGACTCATCTTTGCTGTTTATATTTATAGGTTTTTCCTTACAGAGTTCTTCGAAAATTTTATCTGTATTATCCTGGACCTGTAGAAATCTCAGCATGATGTTCACTCCGTTTTGATAGAAAATAAAAAAAGCTATATTATATTATTCAAAAGGCGGCTTAAGTTCCATACTTAAGCCGCCTTAAAATAATTTACTAAGCATATTATTTTATAGTATCAATATCACCCATATATTCCCGCAACACTTCAGGAATAACCACCGAACCGTCAGCTTGCTGATAGTTTTCCAGTATCGCTGCCGTTGTCCTGCCTATGGCAAGACCTGAGCCGTTTAATGTGTGCACATACATAGGTCTTGCACCCTTTTCAGGCCGATACTGTATTTTTGCCCGCCGGGCTTGAAAATCTTTAAAATTGCTGCAGGAGGATATCTCTACATAACGGTTGTAACTGGGCATCCACACTTCTATGTCATAGGTTTTAGCTGAGGAAAATCCTAAATCCCCTGTGCATAAAACCACCACACGATAAGGCAATTCCAGAAGTTTTAGTACCTTTTCCGCATTGGCAGTCAGTTTTTCCAGTTCTTCCATTGAACTTTCCACATCGGCAAATTTCACCAATTCCATCTTATTGAATTGATGCTGTCTGATAAGCCCTCGAGTGTCCCTTCCTGCCGAACCGGCCTCAGCTCTGAAACATCCACTGTAAGCCACATAGCAAATAGGCAGGTCCTCTTTAGAGAGAATTTCGTCACGATGGAGATTGGTTACCGGTACTTCGGCGGTGGGTATTAGAAAATAATCATTGTTATTAAATAGCTTGAATGCATCTTCTTCGAATTTAGGTAGCTGTCCTGTACCGGTCATGCTGTCACGGTTTACTATAAAGGGCGGTAGTATCTCTCTATACCCGTGTTTTTCAGTGTGCAAGTCCAGCATGAAATTGATGAGAGCTCTCTCCAGCCTCGCACCGGCACCTTTGTAAACGGCGAATCTGGAACCGGTAATCTTTCCTGCTCGTTCAAAGTCCAGAATATCCAAGTCCTCACCTATATCCCAATGGGGTTTTGGATCAAAGTCAAACTTCGTAGGTTCACCCCATCGACGAACTTCTACATTGTCAGCATCAGTTTTTCCTACGGGTACTGAATCATCCGGAATATTGGGTATCGTAAGTAAAATCTCTCGAAGGTCTGCTTCTATTTTGCTTATCTTCTCATCCATATCCTTTATATTTTGGGATACTTCCTTCATACGCGCTATAATCTCGTCGGCCGGTTTCCCGGCTTTCTTTTTGCGGGCAATTTCTTCTGATTCCTGGTTTCTCAAACTCTTTAATCTTTCCACTTCAAACAGTAAGTTTCTACGATCTTCATCAAGTCTTAGAAACTCGTCTAAATCAGCTGTAGCCCCACGATTTTCCAGTGCGGTTCTGATTATATCCGGGTTTTGTCTAACATACCTCGCATCAAGCATGTTTTTAACCTCCTAAGGCTAATTAATTTTTATTATCTTCTTTCAAAAAGGTATATAAAAATCCCCTCACCCCCAAGGGGCGAGAGGACCCGCGTTGCCACCCTTATTATATTACTTAATTGTTTAACGGGATCATATAAAGCCCCGGCATCTCTCTAAAGATGCAGCTTCGGAGCGGAATCGGGCACAATCTTTTGCCGACTTTCACCGACCGTCGGCTCTCTATAAAAAGACCTGTGCTCACTTTTTCCATCATAGCCGTTCTCTTTTTTATTGTTTGTAACTTTATTATATCCAACGACACCGGGAAAATCAAGGGGCAACCGCAAAAAGACGCTTAAAAGATTATTTGTCAAAGCGCTTTTTATTTTGGTATAATACCTTTAGTATTTTAATATAAACTTCTGTCATGCAATTAGGTAGCTCTTGTCAAAAATAAAGTCTTGAACTTGGGTTTTTTATACTTATATTAGGTTATAAGGGGGATTTTCGAGCATATATACGGAGGTTTAACAGATGAACGTGAGAATTAAAAAGCTTGCTTTTATGGGCCTTTTTTCCGCACTATTAGTATTAGCTACAGTGGTGCTTCGCTTCCCGGTTCCTACCTTTAATCTTTACTTCAATTTAGGGGAAGCGATAATTTATTTGACTGCACTTCTTTATGGAGGTGCCGCCGGTGCCTTGATAGGAGGAGTAGGGTCAGCCCTGGCCGATATTATAGGAGGTTATCCTGTTTGGGCCCCTATAACCTTTGTTATCAAAGGCCTTGAAGGTTTCATAGTAGGCACTGTTGCCAGAAAAAACATATATCTTGCAGTTTTTTTGGGCGGTATCACAATGATGATAGGTTACGCATTGGCAGCCGGTATTATGTATGGTATTGGAGCAGTGCCGGTAGAACTGGCAGGGGATTTTGTGCAGGTATCCGCCGGTGCTGTTATCTCTCTTTTTTTGCATAATAGACTTAAGGATATTTCATTTAATGATGAAGATAAGTTTTGAGGTGATTATGTTGAAAGCAGGAAAAGTTCCCCCACAGATTTTAAAATCCAGTGTATACCCTTTTATAGGAAAGCTGAGAAAAGAAGTATTGGTCCACTCAGGTCTCGGCGAAGACTGCAGCATTATTGATTTCGGCGATTCAGTGGCAGTCCTTTCCACTGACCCTATAACCGGTGCAGATATTCACAGCGGTCATCTTTCAGTATATGTATCTTGTAATGATATAGCAGCCTGCGGCGCAAAACCTATTGGTATTTTGGTTACACTGCTTTTGCCGGTAGGTTCCGATGAGACCCTTTTAAGGAAAATAATGGAGGGGATTCACAAAGCTGCCAACACAGTAGGTATCGAAGTATTAGGCGGTCACAGTGAAATAACCTCAGCAGTTACAAAACCGATTATTTCCGCCGCTGCTATTGGTATAGTCCAAAAAGATAAATTTGTTACCTCCTCCGGAGCCAAACTAGGAGATGATATAATTGTAACAAAATCCCTTGGTCTTGAAGGTTCAGCTATTCTCGCTTCGGACTTTGAGGAATTTCTTATCGGAAAAGTTTCAAGAGAAACCATAAAAAAAGCTCAAGGTTTTATAGAAAAAATAAGCGTTATAGATGAAGGAATAATTGCCGCAAAAATCGGAGTTTCGGCAATGCACGACATCACTGAGGGCGGGTTGCTGGGAGCATGTTTTGAAGTGGCTGAAGCTTCCCATGTGGGAATGGAGATATATGAGGATTCTCTTCCTATTTTGCCAGAAACCCAAAATATTTGCACTGCTTTTGATATCGACCCATTGGGTCTAATCTCTAGCGGCAGTATGCTTATTTGTACACCGAAAGGGAATGAAGTCACCGCAGCTTTAAAGAATTACAATATTTCTTCCACCATAATAGGCAAGGTCACTTTACAAGGAATATATATGGTTACACCCGACGGCAAACATCCCATCGTACCTTTCGAGAGGGACGAGCTTGTACGAGCTATTGAAAAAGTCCAAGAACTATAAAATTTGTTTTAGCGTAGAAAACCCTCTAGGGTGAAGATGACGGCAAATGATCCCTTTTAAGCGAGGCCGTTGTTATTCTATGCTTAGGTCAAACGTAGCAGGTGCAGCGTGCAGGACGCAAGCTAACGGGCACTCGGCAGGACGCCGAAATTGCCCGTGAACACCTGCGAAGTGCAGGACCAAGCTAAAAGTAACATGTCTTACTTAGGGAGAGGTGCCGTCATCTTCACCAAAATAACTTTCACCTAGAATCATATTCCCCTGTATAATTTCATACATAATGGACAAGATATGGACATAACCTTCTCAAGGAGGGGAGTTTATGGGGGAAATAGATGTATTTGCTGAACTTTCGGATATGAAGATGGTGGACTATAAAAATACTCTGGCTATAGTAAGCCTCATCGAGGTTCTAACCGAAAAGGGAGTCATAGATAACAATGATATAGCCATAAAAGCAAAAACCTTGGATCTTATCACTGAACATAAAATTAAATCAAGAACAATATAAAAAAGCAGCTTAAGCTGCTTTTTTATACCATAACCTCATCTTTTTCTTTGTAGTAGTCTAAGTACCTTTTATATGACATCCTTACAAGAGATTTATCCTGGCTGTAAGTAATTTTCTCCAGGGCTTCTTCTATAGAATAAAAACCACCGTCAAAAAAATTCAAATCAGTATTGGGATTACAATTTTCATTGCCGGCTTCCATTAAAAACCAAGTTATCTGATTACATACCGGTCTTTGCCTGGTAACGGAATAAAATTCATAGCAAGTCTCACCTACGCACGATACGATACGTGCATTAACCCCTGCCTCTGATCTTACCCGTTCTATGGCAATTTCCTGTGCAAGCCTCCCCGGCCTTATAACTCCCTTCGGTAACACCCATTCGGATTTTTCATTTTTTAATATTAAAACCCGATCTTCGTAAAATACCACACCACCAGAGCATACTCTTGTAAGCATTTGCATGCCTCCTTATTTTTATGTCTTGCATTTATAACACCTATTTTGTGAAACTTTTCCTCACATTTTAATTGTGTAAAGATAAGACTTTCAAATACTTATGCCCTTTCCCTTAATGATAAAATTTCGACATTCTTCGTAAAAAGTCCTTCTTATTATTATATCTGTATTTAAAAATCGCAATTCTCTTCTACTATTGATTCCATCTCGTTTATAGCCTTTTTAAGCCGTCTTTTTTGATTGCTATTTAATTTTTCCATATTTTTCTCAATTAATTCCAAAAATCCTTTTCTGTATTCCCCTAAACTGCGGACACCACCGGAAGTAATCTTAACCATGACAACTCTTCTGTCTTCCGGTAAAAAACACCTTTCTACCAAACCTTTATCCACTAATCGGTCTATCATGACGGTAAGACTTCCGTAAGATGTATGAACTAGTTCGCTCAATTCCGACATTTTATATGGACCACCATTTTCCAAAACGCATAAAACTCTATATTGGTTTTGTGTTATATCCTGGCTCTCAGACTGACACAGGTATTGTCGATGAATAAATTTCATCCAACGATTTATAGAATGCAAAAGACTATCAAGACTTTCCGCCAGTTCCCTGTCCAAATTAATCATTGTCTCCACCTTCCTTAACGAGTTTTAATCTGTATTCCTTCCAGAGCTCTTGTTGAGAAAACCTTGTGTTGTCATCACTCTTTTGCTCTGCTAGACTTCTTCTCCAGCGCCCTTTCACAAAATAAATAATGTTCATTATTAGTGTAATATTTGTACTTATAACCATTGCAATCCAAATACCTTTACTTCCCAAAGTCGTATATTTCGACAGATATAAAGCCAAAGGCAAGCGGATACCCCATAATGATAAAATGGATATCAGCATTGTTATTAAGGTGTCTCCAGCCCCCCGAATAATACCGCTGAAAACCCACATCAATGCAAAAGGTACATAGTATATAGCAAGTATCCTCAAAATAACGGCTCCTTCTCTTAGTATATCCGGATCACTGGTAAACATAGATAAAAGTGCCTTTGGAAAGGAAATGACAACAGCCGTTACTATCACTGATATGGTTATTGCCATTATTGCAGACCACCTGGCTACTTCTTTGACCCTTTCAAATTTACCTGCGCCAATGTTTTGTGCTGTCAATGAAGATGTCGCAAGACCTATGGACATGGAAGGCATAAAGGAAAATGAGTCTATTTTTTTTGCTGCTCCAAAAGATGCAATTATTGTCTCACCAAAGGTATTCACTATAGACATTACAACAGTTGCTCCTAGGGCAACAACAGTCTGCTGCATGCCAGCTGGTAGACCTATTTTTATTATTTGTTTTGTTAAATAACTGTCATACTTTATATCTTTAAATTTAATTGTAAATATGTTACTCATTCTGTTCAAATGTCTTATTGCCAAAAATACCGAAATAGCTTGTGATATGACAGTAGCCAATGCGGCACCTGAGACTCCCATTTTGGGTGCTGGCCCTATACCGAAAATTAAGATGGGATCTAGGATAATATTGATGATTGTTGTATAAAAAAGAAATAACAGCGGTGTATTTGAATCTCCAAGCCCTCTTAATACAGCACTGATGCCATTATATCCAAAAGTGAAAATAAGACCTGCAAAGATTATATTAAGATATCCTGCAGCTGCTTGCATTATCTCATCCGGTGTATTCATCAATTTTAATGTTGGCTTGTGCAAAACTATGCCAACCGTTGTCATTACTGCTGATGCAATCACTAAGAGTATGACCGTGTTGTTGATTACTTTCTTCACCATCTCATCATCGCCAGCACCTTTATATTGACCGACCAACACAGTGGTAGCCATCGTAATTCCCGTTGCTAAAGAAATCAATATAAATATTATCGGGAAACTTACCGAAACCGCAGCTAAAGCTTGCGGGCCGACAAATTTACCGACCCATATTGTGTCAACTGTATTGTAAAAAGTCTGGAGTAAATTTCCTAAAAAAAGCGGAATGGTGAAATTAATAAGGTGTCTGGGTATACTGCCCTGTGTAAAGTCAATACTATGCTGGTTGTTCTTCAAAATAATCACTCCATTATATGAATAATGTTATGTTTCTGTGTCAGTCCAAAAAAGTTTACCTCAATCATTTTGCTGATATTATTTATTACAAATATTTTGTGCCATTTATTCTATTCTTAAATTGTTTGACTATCAAAGTATTATATATTAAAATGGCTCCTCGAGTAGGATTCGAACCTACGACCCTTCGGTTAACAGCCGAATGCTCTACCGCTGAGCTATCGAGGAACACTTCTTTATATAAAAATAT
>DUNY01000319.1 GCA_012839145.1 Thermoanaerobacterales bacterium | reverse complement strand
TACAATATTTCGTATAGCAACCGGTGCACCTGCAAATTGCAGACCGTTTTGCAGCACGCCCCAAATGGAAGCTCCGATTACCGTCCCCAGTAGTATCCCCTGCCCTCCGAGAGTGCTGACACCGCCGATGACCGAGGCGGCAACTGCATACATTTCATAACCGCTGCCCGCATCCATAGTGCCCATACCACTGGTAGCACAGGTGACGAGACCTACGGTGCAAGCACAAAACGAACTGACAATATAAGCCGTTGTTGTAGTGGAAATTATATTAACTCCGGACAGCCTTGATGCCTCTATATTGCTGCCGATTGCATAAATGTGACGGCCTGTTCGAGTTTTGCTCAAAATGAAATTAAATATAAGCCAAAGGATTACAGAAATCCATATGGTATTAAACATGCCCAAAATTTTGCCGTAGTAAAAAAAATCCCTGAATCCCTTTGCGGCGGTACCGATGGAATCAGTGTTATAATTGTTATTGACGATTTGAGCTATACCTCTGGCGATAGTCATAGTCCCAAGTGTTGCAATAAACGGAGGCAGTTTGCAGTTTGCAACCAGTTGACCATTTATGAGGCCAACAGCTATACAACATATATACGTAATAAACACAGCTAACCATGGGTTGATACCTTTTGTCATCATTGTTGCTGAAAGCATACAACTCATGCCGACAACGGAGCCTATGGAAAGGTCAATATTTCCGGTAATAAGCACATAGGATTGGCCAATACCGATTATGAGAATAGGTGCAATTTGACGGAGCAGGTTGGCGATGTTCCTGTTGGAGAAAAAAGTTGGATTTAATATACCAAATACAATACAAAGCACTATAAGACCGAATGTTACTGTAATAACCTGCCCCATGCCTCTTATTGCCATTAACTTTTTTAAAGTATTTCGTTCTTCTCTCCTTTTCATTTTTGACTCTCCCAGTAGCTATTTGTATTGTTTCATCGGACAGCAGTTGTATCAGTTTTATTCTCGAATTTTGTGGCATACTCCAAAATAAGATTTTGGGTAGCTTGCCGGATATCAAACTCGCCGGTGATTTTACCGTCACACATCACAAGGATTCTATCGCTGATACCTAAAACCTCTTGCATCTCCGAAGAAACAAATATCACACCGATACCCTGCTTTTTTAAATCATTCATAAGATTATAAATTTCGACCTTCGTAGCTACATCGATACCTCTTGTTGGCTCATCAAACATTACCACACGGGAGTTTCTGGCCAACCATTTACTAACAACAACCTTCTGCTGATTGCCTCCTGAAAGGCTTGCCGCATCCACCTCAGTATTGGGCAGTTTGATCTTCAAATCAGCAACAGCCTTGTCTACCGTAGCTTTTTCTTTTTTTTTATCTACAACACCAGTTGGACTGCTAAGAATATCTAAATTAGGCAGGGCTATATTTTCCCTAATACTTAATTTAATACATAAGCCGTCTTTTTTTCTATCCTCAGGTACTAATACTATGCCGGCTCTAATTGCGTCCATTGGCTTGTTAATAGTGACAGGTTTACCATGTAAAATAATTTCACCGGATTCTTTCGGTTCAACTCCGAAAATAGCACGGGTGGTTTCCGTTCTTCCGGCACCCATCAAACCTGCGATTCCTACTATTTCACCTTCATACAGATTAAAGTTGATATCTTTTACCTGCCTACCTGCATTTAAGTTTTTTACCTCTAATATTTTTTTCCCCCGCTTCATGGTCATCCGAGGAAACTTCTGTTTAATTTCACGGCCTACCATGTTTGCGATAATCTCCTGCATGGTGGTATCGGCATAGTTCATGGTGGTAATATACCTACCGTCCCTCATTATCATGACACGATCGGCAATATGCTGCAATTCTTCCAAACGATGAGAAATATACACGATGCCGCAGCCTTCACCCCTCAGCTTTCTGATAATCTCAAACAAGTCGTCAATCTCTTTGGAGGTTAATGCAGAAGTAGGTTCATCCATTATTAATATCTTTGAATTTAGTGAAAGGGCTTTAGCAATCTCTACCATTTGCTGTTTGGAAACTGCCAGGCTGCCTACAATTGTATCCGGAGAAATATCTATGTTTAACCTATCAAGAATGGCCTTTGCTTTTTTGTTCATCTCCTTATTTGATAAAACCCCTGATCGGATTATTTCACGCCCTAAAAAAATATTCTCCGCCACTGACAGATGGGCACACAGATTTAATTCCTGGTGGATTATTGCTACACCCATCTCCTGTGCCTTTTTCGGTGTTAGTTCTCTTACCTTTTCATCAAAAATTCTTATCCCGCCGCTGTCTGCTGTGTAAACACCGCTTAGTATTTTCATCAAAGTTGATTTTCCGGCACCGTTTTCCCCGAGTAATGCAAGAACCTCTCCGGATTTTAAATTGAATGATACATCATCCAACGCTTTTACTCCGGGAAAAGTTTTATTTACATGTTCAATTTCAACTATGTAGTCAACCATGACCTCACCTGTTTGTATGCATATGATTTACTGTCTATTACTAAATATATCCTTTACAGGTGTTAAATAGAAGGGGAATGTCTTTGGAATTTGGGGGCCTTTCTTTGGGACTTATAAAAAAAGCCCTCATTGAATGAGCGGCATCACACTATGTCACAGTCTGGAAGATGGGTCAACATTGTCATCCTATGGTATCTGAGCGAAGCAAAGTATCTAAGACTCTTCACTGTGTTCAGAGTGACATAAAACATAGATTAGCGGCTTTTCACACAGCCTGGCATTTCTATTGGCTTGCACGAAAGTAATGAAACTTCTCACTATGATATTCATTTTTAAGCTTCCCCTGCTCCACTACCAGCAATCGATCAGCTACAACAAGGGAATCAGAAAGACTGACTGCTAAGATAATGACGGTGATGTTTTTTTTACGCAATTGATCGATTAACTGAATTAGATGATGTCTAAGGTACATATCCGCATCCGAAAATGGCTGCATACAAAAAACCACCTTAGGGTGATGGAGATGGACTCTGTAGTATACTAAATTATATAAAGACCTAGGCGCTAAATCACTAATATCGTTAGAATAGATGTCCTCTCCCACCAGTGGTTCATATTCCTGAATAATGCTTTTTCTGATGTTTTTGTTGAGCCACCAGTGTGGCAGCTTTTTATCCACCAAAAAACACAGGTTATCCAGGTAGCTCCTTTCTTGAAATAGCATACTTTGTATTGGGTTTTCCTGAATAAAGCAGATCCCTTTTTTTAATTCAGATGACTTTTTAGTGTAATTTGCTCCATCCAAAAAAATATCTCCGGATAAGGGTTTAGTTTCTCCTTGCATCAATTTCATTATATCTGTTAAAATCGTATTGTTCATATCTAGAAGAACAACACACTCGCCCTTCTCAACGGTAAAACTCATGTGAGTGATATTTTCTGTTGAAATGTTATTGAATTTTAATATCCCATTTTTGCTGGCATTAGAAAGAGACGGTGAGTCTATATGACTGAAGTCGAGAGTATAAGGGGTTATCATT
Source organism: Thermoanaerobacterales bacterium (assembly GCA_012839145.1). Lineage (GTDB taxonomy): Bacteria > Bacillota > Thermosediminibacteria > Thermosediminibacterales > Tepidanaerobacteraceae > DUNY01. Next base: position 6,443 of record DUNY01000319.1, on the reverse strand, counting down.
TCATCTCGGAATTCATTTTTATTCAATACTTTTAACACTTTACCATTTTCCATTAAGGAAATGCGGTCACATATTTTAAATGCTTCTTCGTGATGATTGCAGATATATAAAAACGAAATGCCCTGCATCCCATAGTGCCGCATTATATCATGAATTTTTTTCAAATCTGTCGCACTTATGAAGTTACTGATATCTCGGAGAACAATCAGCTTTACCCTTGCCACAACAGCTTTAATAATCTCTACAATGCACTTTTCAAAGAATGATAAATGTGAAACTAATCTATCTCCATCGATTTGAATATCTAGTTCCTCCGTAAACCGTCTGAACTGGGAATTCAGTTTTTTTGGTTCAATCAGGTGTTTTCTGAAACCCCTGCGCATAACAAAAATATTATCCGTTACCGTTAAATCTTCTACCAGACGGCTTTGTTTTTCAATAACAGCTACCGGATTCATACTCATGGAACTGTGTTCATAATTATTAACTAGGTTCTCTCGAAAATAAACATGCCCGTAGTGGATGGGGACATTTTGGCAAAGCAGCCTGACTAAAGCTTCCTTCCCATGGGCATTGATACATAAAAGCCCCATGATTTCTCCTTTGAAAATATGCATACTGAAATTATCCAAAAGGGTTACACCATCGATAATCTGAGTTACTCTTTCCAGTCGGAAAATTTCCTCTTTCATTTAAAGTTCCTTTCCCTCTTCTATGATTCGAGGCAATGTAATCTCCACATCAGTGCCGACATCTACAGTGCTGTAAATATTAATGCCATATTTCTCTCCATATAAAAGTTTTATCCTGTTATTAACATTGATAATAGCAATACCTGCCTTTTTTTCTCCGTCTGGCTTTACATAATCAAAAGACTGTATGTTAAGTTTCTCATTTAGTTCCCTTAGTCGTTCCTCCTTCATCCCCAGGCCATCATCAGAAACCGTTATTATAAGGCGCTTGGGAGTGGCTTGGATCTTAATACGGACATTTCCCTTTCCTATCTTTCTTTCAATACCGTGAAAAATCGAATTTTCCACAATGGGCTGTAAGGTGAGCTTAGGTAAACGATATTTCAGCACTTCAGCTCTATCTTCACAATCATATTCAATACTCAAGTTCAGGCGCTCTCCGAAGCGATATTCCTGAATGAAATAGTAGTTCTCAATGTTCATCAGTTCATCTTCTAATGTCACTAAATTCTCCACATTGGAAATCGTGTAGCGAAAGAAGTTACCCAAAGCTTCCGCCATTTCGGCCACGCTATTTAGGCCTGCAGCAATTGCCTCACCCCGAATTCCTTCTAAACTATTATACAAAAAGTGGGGATTTATTTGATTTTGCAGTGCAAGGTATTGTGCCTGTTTTTTTGTGGCACTGATTAACTCATTTGTATTGAAAATTGTTTTTATTTTTTTGATGGCATCCTCCATTTCAGGGCAAAAGGAAAACCGTAGTTCATAAATCCCCTGCAGAGTATATCCTTTAGCAAAGAGCCTAAGTACTTTTGATGTTTCTTTGTAAGGGAGACAAATCCATCTGTATCCCTTATAAAAGGCGGCGAAAAACAGAAGATAGCCAATCATCAATATGAAAAAAAACTTGTTTTCACTGATGGCTATCACAGTCAAAATAAGCAGCAGGCACCCTATAAAAGTTAGAAGTGCTAAAATCATATAAAAAACCCGATAAGATAAATAGTGATAATTTTTGTTTTTCATGGCCCTATTCCCATCTATGCGTAAAGTTTTCTATACTCGTTCGGTTTGAGAGCGGTGAATTTTCTAAAACTTTTCGTAAAGTGTTTTAAATCATTGTATCCCACCGTTTGGCAAATATCGGCGATACATAAGTTTGTTTCTTTCAATAACTCTTTTGCCTTGTTCATTCGGACTTCCGAAAGATATTCAGAAAAATTTTTGCCACACTCTTTTTTAAATAAAGAACTGAAATAAGAATCATTAAAACCCACAAGGCTGCTGATATCTTTAAGTGTAATAGGATTCATATAATTTTGTTGAATGTATTGCTTTGCAGTACGTATGGGTTTTATATCAGCCTGTTTTTTGTCTTCTATAATTGCATCTAGGGATCCACTTATAATTTTTGACAGATACACAAACAGCTCCCATGAAGAACTGCAAAGGTCAGCTCGTAAAGAAAATGTTTCATAAAAACGTTCCCCATTATCTATGTTGAACTGACAATTTCTGAGCAATATTAGGTAAATATTGCAAACTTCCATAACCAAACATAAGATTTCCTGTCCTGAAATATTTGGTTTGTTTAGCACTTGCTCCTTTAATGAGTCGATAGCAACCATAACACCATTTTTGTCCAGAACCTCAAGGGAGTTTTTCATGTCTTTGGTGAGATCCGCAATTAGAGTATTCCGGTCTGATGAGAAATCCGGTATCGAGGCATCGTCAAGCAGTTTTCCGGTTCCTTCCATTAAGCGCTGTCCTATTGTCCATTCCGCCGTCTTAAGAGAATCTCCTAATTGCCTGATGTTCTCTACAGCTGTACCGAGGCCGATTGTGAATTCTATTCTATGAAATAAACTTTTTTGCACCAGAATTTCATCTAAGCAGGTTCTAAGCTTCTTGCGTATGGTTTTTTGGTTATCTATTCTATAGTTCAATACGCAATATGCCCTACTGTTTTTAAAGTATATTTCCATGTCATAGCACTCTGATTGTAAATGCCCCCGCAATATTTGCGTTATCTTTTCTTCTAATATCTTTATGTTTTCATGTATGTCATCGTAATCATAGTCTATTTTTACTATAAAGACTTGAAAGCATCCGAGTCGAAATTTAAAATGATAAACCTCATTTACTTTATTAATCTCAACGTCAGCCTGGTCTACACCTTTCTGAAGCAATATCTCCGCAAAAAATCCGGACCTCAATTTTTCAATATTACTTTGTAGACGAAGCCTTAACTGTTCTTCACTGGATAGCTGTTCTGTCCTTTGTTTATATTTTTCACGTGTTTTATGTAATGTGTTCAAAAGCTCATTCTTATTAATGGGCTTTAGTAAGTAATCGCTAACTCCGTATTTTATAGCACTTTGAGCATATTCAAAATGACTATAACCGCTGATGATTATAAAATCAATGTCTTTCTTCATTTGCTTGCCTAGGTTAATCAGCTCTAAACCATCATAGCCGGGCATACGTATATCTGTAATCATTAAATCCGGCTGGAGGTTTTTAATTAATTCCAGGGCTTCTATACCGTTATGAGCCACTCCCACTATTTTCATATCCACCGACTTCCAGTCTATAAGACCGCAGATCAATTGACATACCTTTACTTCATCATCGGCAATGACCACTTTAATCATAGGATTTCTCCTTTGCTTTATGGCAATTTCAAACCATATTATGAGCAGAGGCTTTTGAACACCATTTACTTTGATTGAATAACAATATATATCGAAATAATGAACACAAGATTAAAAATATGTGTTTTCCTAAATGACTCCCTTTTTTTACTACCACTCATTTATATCATATCTGAACAGTCAGATTTGTCAAGCTAATCTACATCTTTAGAGGTTTCGGGGTGTGCCAGGATAATTGTAGACACTACCCTAAATAAATTAATGCGACAGGAGATGGTTTTACTTCTGTCGCACTATTGGACTGTTGCCAGCGCTCTTCTTTAAACTTGATATTACCCTCGATAGTCACATCTAAATCAGTAAACATATCAACATCACAGTGAGCTTTAGCATAAGGCGATACTAATGTGTCCCATCCTTCATCAATACCCGGTTCAACCACAGGAATGGTCTGGTTTCCTAGAGCATCCTCAGAAACATTGCCCACTACCTTGAAGGCTGCATTAGTTGCTGGGTCAAAGTAAATATCCCCTAATTTAGGTCTAAATTCAAACCCCGATTTATGACAAGGTTTTTGGCATAAATGGGAATCTCCTGAGATACTGAAGTTGTCGGCAATTCCGTCGGTGCAAGCCCTAGCCTTGGTAGGTTTTATGTCGATGCCGGTACCGGGCTTTGGAATTGTACCGGGACTAGCCGTTTGATTACCCCTTTTTATGATTTTTTACTTTGGTTACGTTAGAGCATCATATAGGAACAAAAATTCCCATATGATGCAAGCTTATCTTTATGTTGGATTAGTCTCCACCCAGTAGGTTTTTCAAGCCGATACCACCTAGGAGGTTGGATTCGCCCTTGTTTTTTCCGCCACTCTTTTTCCCTACTGCAAAAATTCGATTTGCCACACGGCTAAAGGGGAGAGACTGAAGCCAAACATGCCCTGGTCCTCCAAGGGTAGCCAAAAACAGACCCTCTCCGCCAAAAATAGCGCTTTGCAAATTACTGGCAAATGTTACATCATAGTCTATCCCTGCTGTCATGGCAACAAGACAGCCAGTATCCAGCTTGAGAACCTCTCCTGCCTCAAGTTCCTTTTTAATAATGGTGCCTCCCGCATGGAGAAAGGCCAAGCCGTCCCCTACCAATCTCTGCATGATGAAACCTTCTCCGCCAAACAAACCTGCGCCTAGCTTTTTCTGGAAAGCAATCTCAATAGCTATACCTTTGGCGGCACATAAAAATGCATCTCGCTGGCAGATAAGCTGACCACCACAATCATCAAGGTCGAGAGATATAATTTTGCCTGGATATGGTGCGGCAAAAGCCACTGCTTTTTTACCTGAACCGCGGTTGGTAAAGGTGGTCATAAATAAGCTTTCTCCTGTAAGCACCCGTTTTCCGGCTCCCATAACCTTATCCATAAAGCCTTTACCTTTATCCCGGTCCGAACCGTCACCAAATACCGTATCTGACTGAATGGCACTGTCCATGTACATCATGCCCCCGGCTTCGGCGACTACAGTCTCTCCGGGATCAAGACTGATCTCCACAAACTGCATATCATCACCAAATACTTGAAAATCAATTTCATGAGCTCTTCGCATTAATAATTCCTCCTTTTATATTTAAAATAATTTATAAGACTAAAATCTTTTCCTCTATTTATTTTCATCTACACGTACCTGGTTCTGGTTCTGTTTCCATTTCTTTTTCTTTCCCGAAACGATAATCGCAATCAAAATCCCTACGACAATCACCAGAACCGCTCCAACGCCAATGGCAATATACATTGTAGTATCAGTCGATTTATCGCGCCCTTCGTTTATTGCTGTCCTTGTTTTGCTTATATACTCTTGAATATACGGGTATCCCGGATTCAGGTCATTTACCGCACTGAATTTCTCATAAGCCTTCTTGAATTTTTGCTTTCCATACAAATTGAGTCCTTCCTTGTACAGGGCAGTAAGACTGCTCTCGGTAGGGGTTACGTTGGTCTCGTTTAGAAACTGTTTTGCAATGCTCACAGGAATTGCAAAGTTCATACCCTGTACCGAACTGCCGGTTTGAGTGTCTACACTGCCAAAGGTAGCAATGCCTATTACCTCACCCTTGCTGTTAAGCACAGGGCCTCCGCTGTTCCCTCCCGATATGGCGGCATCCATCTGGAATACCTTCCAACCGCCGGGCATTGTCTTAATTGCACTTACAAGTCCTGAGGTCATAGATGACTCGATAGCGCTCTCGGCAGCCAAGGCCGGATTGAAGGTAGCTGCTGCGGGATAGCCTATGACAAATACAGTGTCACCTGTTTGTATATCTGTGTCATCTCCCAATGAGACCGTCATAAGGTTATCGTTGCCTTCAATCTTCAAAATGGCCACATCCTTGCCCGGAGCCGGTTCTCCCACCTTCTTTATATCGCAGGTATAGCCCTTTTGTATGTTTTGTAGCCCGGGTATGTTTACACCTATTGCAGCATGCACTGATGTCTGTAGATTCTCAATCTTCATGTGATTAAGATAAAACTGTGCTATTGACTGCTGTATGTTCATCACCATTTCTTCGGTGACAGTAATATACCCGCTTTCATTTAATGCCAGCAGGTCGTAGACCGACTGATTCAGCATCTCTGATAAACCAAATTCAATGAATGTATTTTTTAATTCTTCTTCGGGCGTGGCTACCACATGCGCATTTGTTACGATATACCCGTCAGGAGTTACTACAAAGCCTGTGCCCATAGCTCCTACCTGTGCACTGACCTGCATTGATGTGCCCGTGGGAGTAAAGTATTCGATAGGTTTTTCAAACAACATCATGAGTATCTCGGAATAAATTGCATTTTCATCATAAGCAACCTCACCACTCATCACCCGGTCAAGTACTTTATCATATATATGATTCATCGTCATTTCAGTTACCGTAAATTCCGGTATTACTATAGTGCCGCTGTATATGGTCTGAAGCATCACAACCCCCGGTTTATTGATATCTGCAATCTTACGGGAATCCGTCTGTTCACCGGCATAAACCGTTCCTGCGGAGAAAAGGATAAATGAAGCAATAACGATAGCAATAAACCGTTTTAAAACTT
>DUNY01000443.1 GCA_012839145.1 Thermoanaerobacterales bacterium | reverse complement strand
CATCTCCTACCAAAAATATATTATCGTACTTTAACTTCTTCGGTATCGCAGTGGGGCATATACCACCGGTTTTTCTAAGTATTACATGGTCATTCAGGCCTTCTTGCTCAATTACTTGGCTAAGTCTATCCCATAGTCTGTCATTTTGCACAAGATGGAAGTTACCCACTCCCACATTTGCTATTCCCTTACTTTTGGGGAAAATCCAATAGTATCCCCAGAAATCAGTCATCAGGCCCACTTTTAGGCGGTTTTTTAAACGGGAAAAGTCTCCCTCCATGGTATACTGAACCGTTTTACCTGAGTTTTTTCCGTAGAAACTTGAAAAACCGTAAGCTCTTGATGTGACCGAAGGAGCACCGCTGGCATCAATTATATAATCATATGTATTTTTTAATTTTATTAATTCTTTTTGGCAAACAGGTGAATTCTCTATAATTTTAACTCCATTGTTTCTCGCCTGATGTGCTAAGGATTTTTGCCAATCCCCTCTATCTATCATCCATAAGTTTAGTTTACGAGCATCAATTTGGTATGTAGATTTAGCTTTAATAATAATCTGTTCCACCTTAAATCTTACACCGGAATTAGGTTTTTTCAACAGCTTCATGGTATCAAAAAATCCTTCTGCACATCTTATATTTTCACCGATCTTGCCTTTTTCAAAAAGGGTTACATCCAATCCGTATCCGGCAGCTTCAAGAGCCGCATAAAGGCCAGCAGGACCGCCGCCTATTACCAAAAGTTGAGTCAAATTAATCACCCCCATTGGACTAGACGTGATTTAGCCATGGATCTATATTTTGTTTTTTGGTAAGGACTTCTCTGAACAAATCCCCTTTTTGTCGCAAACGAGCAGGCATGGATTTAATGGTAAATATATCTGCAGTAACACCCTGTTCCAATTCAGACCAGGTTAAAGGGCACGAAACCGGTGCTCCTTTTTTCGGTCTGGGACTGTAAGGAGCAACAATAGTCTTGCCTTTTATGTTTTGCAGATAATCAAGATATAACTTTCCCTCCCTTTTATCTACACTTCTCTCTGTAGTAGTTATATCAGGAAAGGTTCTTTCTATCACCAAACAGAATAGTTTTGCAAACTCTCTTGCTTGTTCATAAGTATATTTTGCAGCTATGGGTATATATACCTGCAATCCGGTAGAGCCTGATGTCTTTGGAAAACTTAACAGACCTTCACTATCAAACAATTGTTTTAATGCAAGTGCCACTTTTCGGGCATCTTCGAAATCGGTATTTTCCATAGGATCAAGATCAAAAATAATAAAGTCCGGGTTTCCTAAGGATGATGTTCTTGAAAGCCACGGATGAAGCTCCAAGCACGCTTGGTTAGCTGCCCAAATCAAGCTTTTTGCGTCATTGATAATTATATATTTTGTTACATTTCCTTCATCAGAGGTAATATCCACAGTATGAAGCCACTTTGGGGCATAATCCGGAACATTCTTCTGATAAAAAGCCTTATTGTAAATACCGTTAGGGTAGCGTGTAAAAACCATTGGTCTATCTTTTAAATGTGGTAGAATAAACGATGCCACTTCAGTATAATATTTTATGAAATCAGCTTTCGTAATGCCATCATCAGGCCATAGTATTTTAGAGAGGTTTGTAAGTTTTAATTTTTGTTCTTCCAATAAGATCTCAGGCATGCTATTCCCCTACTTATCATTATATTCCAATAACGTTTTTTATCAAAGTCCCCCAGTTCTGGCCTTTATTTAGGTTGTAATATTTTATCCCTTTTTTATGTTTTACATTTTCATAAAAGTTATCCGTAAACTCAAAAATACAGCTGAATTTGAATCGTTCCGCCTTTTCAGGAGATAATACTTACAGGGTGATTATATGCTCAATCCTCATGTTCCCTTTTTCCCCATGGAGCCTATACTGCACGTGGAAGCCTTTGATGATCCGAATTACGGTTTTCAGATAAAATGGGACGGTGTTAGAATCCTGGCGCATTTAAAGGACGGTAAGTGCCAGTTGTATAACCGTAAAAAAAACAACAGAACGGCCCAGTATCCCGAGGTGACTCTTACATTAGCAAATCTTATCAGCCATGATATTATTTTAGATGGGGAAATGATTGCCCTCAAAGACAATAAACCCAGTTTTTCTCAGCTTATCAGAAGGGACTTTGCCGTCGATACCGCCACTATAAGGTATCTCTCCGGATTAATACCAGTAACCTATGTGATATTTGATATTTTATACAAAAATGGAAGAGATCTTACAGAATACCCATTCATGCAGAGGGATGAATTGTTGAAATCACTTATTCTCTCAAAAGACCCCATTGTCGTAACAGATACAATCCTTCACCGGGGTAATGCATTGTTTTCTATAGCAAAAAGCGCCGAACTTGAGGGCATAGTAGCTAAAAAACTGGATAGCCCATACCGAGTAGCAAAAAAGTGCTCTGGTTGGTTGATGATAAAGCATCGCAGAAGTCTTACAGCATTAATAGGAGGATATATCTTTGTAGGCCGAGAAGTCAGATCTTTATTTCTCGGCGTATTTCAAGACAATGATTTCATATATGTGGGCAGAGCCGGTAGTGGTCTTAATCACCAATCAGCCCTTTTGCTGTTTGAAAGACTTCAAGAAATTAAAATCAGCCATTGTCCTTTTACCAACTCTCCTAAGCAAGGCAAAAGGGAAATTGTATATTGGGTTAGGCCTTCCATTGAAGTTATGATAGAGTACATGGATTTTACCGATGAAGGTTTCGTTCGTCATCCGGTGATAAAACAAGTCCTGTTTTAATCAACCTCCTTCGGCGGCCTTTTTCTTTGTTTTGCCTTTGGCAGGTTTTTTTGGTTTTTCTCCCTTCTCTTTTTCAGCCAATTCCAGGCTAGCCTTTAAAGCCTCCATCAAATCTACAACCTTTTCTTCCCGAGGAGTGGGAATGCTTATCTCTTCACCTTCCACTTTGGCTCGTATTATATCAATCATTGCTTGTCTATAATCATCGGTATATTTGTTCGGATCAAAACTTGTGGATAAAGAGCTTACAAGCTGGACTGCCATTTTTACCTCGTTTTCGTGAAGTTTCGCTTGCGGTGATATAGGCACTTCCTCAACTTTCCTAACCTCATCAGGATAGAACATAGTTTCCATTACGAGATGTTTTTCACCATAGGGTCTTATACACGCCAGACTTTGCTTAGAACGTATCACAACCTTTGCAATGGCTATTTTACCACCTTCCTCCATAGCCTTTCTAAGCAATATATATGCCTTTTGACCTGTTTCCTCAGGACCTAAAAAATAGGACCGATCATAATAAATGGGATCAATATTTACCAAATCCACAAAATCAATTATATCCACGGTTCTTGTAGTTTCATCGGGAATGCTTTCCAGGTCTTTATCCTCTATAATTACATATCGTCCTTTTTCAAACTCATATCCTCTGGCAATTTCATCATCCTCAACCTCTCGACCGCAAGTGCTGCACATTTTTTGATAATGTATAGGTGTACCGCATTCTCGATGGATTTGACGGAAACTTATGCTCTTTTTCTCAGTTGCAGCATACATTTTAACAGGAACGTTTATTAAACCGAAACTGATAGAACCGCGCCACATTGCACGCATTATTTCTCACCTCTTATTTTTGAATAAAAGACATTACCTCATTTTATATTATTGGTAAAAAGTCCATCAAATTATTATTATAACTCTATATTTTTAGGGAAATATAATATTACCTGTTGACGGCTAGCGAGGTACTTTTAATCTAATGGTATCGATAGTTAGTCATCAACAGGTTTTTCGTTTATATAAAACTGATTGTATTTATGATATAATATTCTCCAAAGTAACTAAATATAGGAGATGAACTATCTAATGGCTCACCCAATGGATTTTAGAATAGGCATTCTTGGCGGAGGTCAACTGGGAAAAATGCTGGCCCAAGAAGCAAAGAAGTTTAAT
>DUNY01000158.1 GCA_012839145.1 Thermoanaerobacterales bacterium | reverse complement strand
TTCACCCTTTTTTGAAAGGGTGCGCAGAATGTCATCGGCTTCGAACCCATCGGTTTCTGTAAAGTCAATATGAAGAGCATTCAGTACCTCTTTCAAAAGGTCGAACTGCCCTATTAACTCATCGGGAGTCTTAGGCCTTGTAGCCTTGTACGCTACATATTCCTCGTGCCGAAATGTAGGGCCTTTTTTATCAAAGGCTACCGTTATGTAATCGGGCTTTTCCTCCTGCATGATTCTAAACAACATGTTGAGGAAACCATAGACTGCGTTGGTGTGCACTCCCTTAGAAGTTCTAAGGGGTGGTAGTGCATGAAATGCCCTGTGCAGTAAACTGTTTCCGTCGATTAATAGCATTTTCCTCATATTATTCAACTCCTGTCTTACTATTATTTCACCAAAAAGTATTAAAAACCTGCAAAGAACTTAAAAAAGCCCTAAATCTTTAGGGATTTAGAGCTAGCTTTTCTTTTTTCGATGTGCATATCCTTTTATAATTAGATGAATGCCTTTGAACAAAATAACTCCTATAATAACTATGGGGAGTAAGGCCCCTAAGACCTCCGCTAAAGATGCCAACATATTCATAGAAAGGTTTACTACAGCAATAAATCCCTGTTTGGCTCTAAGTGACAATTCCTGCAAAGTAACTGTTCCAAGTTTTTCTTTTGATGGTTCCTGTTCAACTAGTTGCAAATTTACCAAAGACATTTCTACCATCTTATCCCATGCGGTCAGCTGACCCGTTAAAACGTCAATATCTGTTCTGACCCGATTAAGCTCGTTTTCTATGCGCAGCACTTCATCTACATTTTTCGCCATATTTAATATTTCAAGCAGTCTTTGCTCCTGCTTCTCAAGATTACGGACCCTAGCATCTGTATCATAATAAGCTTCTGTAATATTCTCCCCGCCTATGCGCTGGCTGTTGACCCTTCCCATGGCTTTAAAACTGTCCAGTGCATTAGTTAGCTGAGCTTGGGGGATTCGGAGCGACATATAGGCTCTTCGGGATGAATCGGCGGATTTTGACCCCTCAATTTGGCTATTTTCTATATAACCACCTAAATTATTGACTAGATTGGTAATTTCATCTACTTTTTCATCAAATTTTTCTACATATATGGACATATCGGCATTTTTAATGATTTTTTGTGTCCTTTCCTCGGTAGAAAATGTCTTAAGACTCTGCCCAGCCATGTTCATGTCCCCGGCTCCGTCTAAGCTTTCTCTTTCTACCTGGTCCTGAGCAGACATACCTGTCCTGCTCATCATCATAGGGGACTGAGCAGCCGGAGCCGACTCATAAGCCGCTTCATCTTTTGCACTTTTAGTGGCATAATTCATGTTAAAAATTCCCAAATTGTAGACGGTAACCACGAATATTCCTATGAGAAGCACGCTCATCACCGCAATAAATGCCCTCTTATTATTATAATAATAATTTGATATAAATGCGGAAATATCCCTTAAAAAGCTTGCCAATCGCGATGATTTATCAACCGGCTTTTGCTTAGGAGCAATGCTCTTGATTTTTTCCATTAGACTAGGAGCTAAATTCGGAGGTAGCTCAACTTGTCCCAATGAACTGACCTCTTTGATCACTTGTCGAAGTTCTTTTACTTCTTTCCGGCACTCAGGGCAAACTTCCATGTGCCTGTCAAGAATATCCTTTTCTTCAATGGTTACTAGGCCTTCTATATATTTGTCTATTAAGTCTTCGTAAGTTTTACATGCCATGTCGTTTCCCCCCTTTGTAAAAATTTAGACGTCATTTTCTGAAAAAAGTTCCGGATCCTTGAGCTTTTCTTTTAAAGCCCGGCGACCCCTGTATAATCTTGATTTTATGGTACCGAGGGAACATATTAAAATATCACTGATTTCAGTATAACTAAAACCCTGTATATCCCGTAATATCACACACATTCGCTGTTCTTCAGGCAAAGTATTTATTGCTTTCATAAGAGCTTGTTTAAGCTCACGTCTTTCCACATACTCTTCCGGTGATTCGGTATGAGATCCAAGCTTTATTTCACCACCTACAGCCATTTCCTCTTTTATGGGGAGCATGTCTTCTTTCTTTTTTCTTAAAAAGTCTATGCATGTGTTTACAGCAATGCGGTACAGCCAGGTGGAAAAACTTGAATTTTCCCTAAATCCGTAAAGGGAGGTGAATACTTTT
>DUNY01000073.1 GCA_012839145.1 Thermoanaerobacterales bacterium | reverse complement strand
ATGCGTTTTTGGTCTCCTGCGGTAGCCCAGGTAGGCCTCACTCCCGGGGTGACAATGATGAAATCTTGCCCTACAGCCTCTCTTATGGCGGAAATTTCTTTGGGCGAGGCTACCACTCCGTCAAGTCCAGATTCCTTAGTCATAAGTGCAAGGGATTTTACTTGTTCCAGTGGGGATTTGGATATGTTGATGTCCTTTAAATCCGTTTCGTCCAGGCTGGTAAGGACCGTTACTGCCAAGATAATGGGTTTTTCGGCAATGTGGGCCTTATCAATCTTTTCTCGAACTTTTCTCATCATTTCACGACCGCCGGAGGCATGGACGTTGAACATAAAAGCTTGTGTGCTAAGTGCTGCTCTGGCTGCTCCGGCCACTGTATTAGGTATATCGTGAAACTTCAGGTCAAGAAATACTTTACATCCTTCGGTATTAATTTTTTTTACAATTTCCGGACCTTGAGAGCAGAAAAGTTCCAGGCCAACTTTGAAAATGGATACTTTGTTTTTCAAAAGCCGAACTGTGTCAAGAGCTTTTTGCTCATCAGGCGTATCCAAGGCAATGATGACTTTGCTGTAGTCGTATTTCATAGGGTTGTCTCCTTCCAAAGCTTAGTAAGATGTTGGGTAATACTGTTCGTTCAATTTCTTCTTTCGATGACTCTAAACCTCGATTTATTAAAAGCCTAAAGCTTAACTTAGCTTTGAAAAAGTAATATGTAAGTTAAGCTTAGAGTGCCAGGCACCTGAGACTTAACTTATCGTGGTCGGCGCAGATATTGACAGTTATGTGTCATAATAAAGTTCCTGGCGGTATCGCTTCTTGCAGCTTTGTAATCTAAGTTATTATTATAATGTTGAATAACTTAGGTGCCAGGCACCGTGTCGTGGGCGGCGCCGATCAGGTCCTGGAGTTTTCGTTCTTTTAGGTATAGGTATGTTTTTAGGCCTTCTATTATTTCTATGGGGACCATTGGGTTTACAAAGTTGGCGGTACCTACGGCTACTGCTGAGGCCCCGGCTAGAATGAATTCCACTGCATCTTGCCAGGTGGTGATGCCGCCCATGCCTATGATGGGTACATTGACTGCCTCATGGACTTCCCAAACCATGCGCAAGGCCACCGGTTTTACGGCGGGACCTGAAAGGCCCGCAAAGTTGCGATGAAATACCGGTCGTTGATTGTGAATGTCTATGGCCATGCCTAAAAGTGTGTTTATGAGAGAAATTGCATCCGCTCCGGCGGATACGACAGCTTCGGCAATTGTTTGGATATGGGTGACATTAGGGGAGAGCTTGGCTATAATGGGGAGCTTGGTGGCTTCCCGAACGGCTTTTATGACTTCAAAGGCGCTTTCCGGCTCTTGCCCGAAGGCCAGCCCACCTTTTTCCACATTGGGACAGGATATGTTTACTTCTAGAGCTGCCAGGTTGGCAAGAATGGACAACTTCTTAGCTATTTTATGATAATCTTCCACGGTATCTCCGTCGATGTTGGCAATAATGGGAATTGTAAGTTTTGAAAGATGAGGCCATTCTTCTTGGATAAATTTTTGTATGCCGGGGTTTTCGAGCCCAACGGAGTTAAGCATACCGGCAGGAGTTTCATGAATTCTGGGCGGGGGATTGCCTTGCTTCGGCAATAGGGTAAGGCCTTTTGTGGCTAATGCTCCTAATTTATTTATATCGTAAAAGTCATTATACTCCCTTCCAAAGCCGAAGGTTCCGGAGGCTACCATTACCGGATTTTTCATGGTTATACCGGCTATTTTTACGCTAAGATCTATATCAAAGTTCATTTCCATTCTCCTCAATCCAGTTCTATTTCACCGGCTTCGAACACCGGACCGTCTTTGCAAACTTTTTTGTACCCCTCTTGGGAAGATTTCACGGAACATCCTATACATGCTCCTACACCGCAGGCCATACGCTCTTCCAGTGAAAAATAAGCCGGAATGTTGTCTCTAGCGGCAATGGCTTTTACCCCGGAAAGCATAAGCTTCGGTCCGCAGGCATAAAGGATAAGGTCTGATTTATCCTGACATTGTTTTAAATACTGTTTCAAGAGTTCCGTGGGGAATCCTTTATGCCCCAGTGTTCCGTCATCTGTT
>DUNY01000054.1 GCA_012839145.1 Thermoanaerobacterales bacterium | reverse complement strand
TCAGGGTTATATGTACCCGGCAGAATTGACAGATAAATATCTACCGAAGTGTGATGTAGTAATTATTACTTCTACTTCAATTCTTAACAAAACATTTGAGGATATAATTAAAAAGTGTAAAAATGCACGAGAAATAATCTTGATTGGTCCCTCCACGCCACTTTATCCGGAGTTGTTTAAAAAATATAATGTAACATATTTGGCTGGGGTTGTCGTATGCAAAGCCGAACAAGTTTTAGATATTGTCAGCCAAGGAGGAGGCACTCGCAGTTTAGGCAATTCAGTTAAACAAGCGTGTATAAAAATTTAAGGTGATTTATTTAAAATGCTGCTATTGTGAAAGAACCGGAGCTCATGGGGCTTAGCGATATGACCAATCAACTGGTTTGACCGCCCACCATCTGTAAATCGAATTCTTGGTCTTAAATGCCTTGGCAATCTTTTATATCCCGAGGTATTTAATTATGATATAAAAAAAGAAGCGAAGGATTTTTGAAAAATTTTACCATTATCAATTGACGGAAGAAGAACTGGTACGACTTGTTTATACTTCTACAAGAAGATTAAAGAATTAGGCTTATCAAACATGCCTGATTGAACTGCAGGTTTCTGATTACTGTTGCTATAGGTGAACTATCCTGGGGATATTATAAATAGCAAAGACATAAATATCGAGACCCTAGCTGTTGATACTGTTTTCGCTCTGTTTGACAGATTGTTAACAAAGAGGCAAATAGACAAGATAAAATCAACTTTAATGAGACTGGGATTATCTATACAAAATCTCTAAAAAAATGCTATAATATATTAGATATCGATTTGTGGAGGTGCAGGTGTGCGAACTCTGGCTCTCATAGGAAAGAGCGGAACAGGTAAAAGCCACAAGGCCCAGTTGATTGCTAAAGAAAACGAAATAAAATTCATAATAGATGACGGGCTTCTTATACATGGCAGTAGGGTGCTGGCCGGTTATTCCGCAAAACGGGAAAAAACTCGTTTAGGAGCTATAAAGCGAGCTATTTTTCAAGATCCTACCCATGCTGCTGAAGTAAAAAGCAAGCTTTCTGAGATGAAGGTGGACAGGCTTCTCATTCTCGGCACATCCGATTCTATGATAGAGGCTATATGTAAAACTCTTTCCATACCGCTGCCGGAATCAATTATCAGAATAGAGGATATTTCATCACATCGGGAGATCAATACAGCCAGGATGATACGTAAAGCAGCCGGAAAGCATGTTATACCCGTCCCCACTCTTGAAATCAAAAAGGATTTTTCGGGATTTTTTCTGGATCCCTTGCGAATATTTCGAAAGGGAAAGGGTAAACCTTCGGAACTTGTAGAAGAAAAATCCGTTGTTAGGCCTACCTACAGCTATATGGGCAGATACACCATAAATGATACCACCGTCAGTCAGATCGCTTTATATACAGCACGGCAGGTGCCTGGGATTGGCTCAGGTGGTAGGGTGTTTATAGAAAACTATACAGGTGGAGTAATAATAAGGTTGGAGCTAACTGTAGAATACGGGATTCCATTGCTACCTGTCCTTGAAAAGGTGCAGAGAGAAGTGGCTCAAGTAATTGAACATATGACTGCTATAAACGTCTTGAAGGTAAATGTTGTTGTTAAACATATTCATTTCAGTGAGAAGTCATAGAAACAAATATATGTAAAAATTAGGAGGTTAATCATG
>DUNY01000366.1 GCA_012839145.1 Thermoanaerobacterales bacterium | reverse complement strand
TTTCATGCGATTTTGGGCTACCGGACTTTGGAAAAGTTTTGTCAGATGAAGATTCAATAGTTCCATCAATCCTTTGGAGTCATGACAACTAATACTTTGATGACCAAGAGCAACTATAGCCTTTAATTTTTTTGAGCCCATTACGGTACCTACACCGCCTCGGGCTGCCTGCCGGTAAAAATCACTGTTTATTGATGCAAACTTAACCAGGTTCTCACCGCCCGGTCCTATGCAGATACAGCCGATTTCCGTGCCGTGAATTTCCCGAAGTTGTTCCTCAGTGTCAAAGGTATCTTTACCCCATAATTCTCTTGCACTCATGAATTCGACTTTTCCATTTTGCAGATTTACATACATGGGTTCTTTCGCTTTTCCACGTATTATAAGCCCGTCATAACCGCAAAATTTTAATTCCGGTGCAAAGCGACCACTGGAATAAGAATCTACAAATCCACCGCTTACAGGTGATTTGGTTATAACTACGAACTTGCCGCTTCCCGGTACTGCACTGCCGGTCAACGGGCCGGTGAGAATAAGCATAATATTTTCCGGTGAAAGGGGGTCAACATGGGGTGGCAATAAATCATAAATTAATTTGCTGCCAAGACCTCGTCCACCTATAAACTTCTTTAAAAGTGTTTTTTTAAGAGGAAACTCTTTTGACGTTTCATTTGTAAGATCTATTTCAAGAAGCTTACCGCAATATCCCTTCATATTCCCTTCCTTCCCTTTATCATATTAACCGCCGCCCAGCATGAGTGTAAATGTCACTTGACTTCCCTGTTTTAGCGGGGTATCAAAATCTTCTAAGCCCTTAATACTCCGACCATCTACAAGAGCTACAAAAGGGGGTTTTTCCTGTTTAAGTTCATTCATTCTGACTAAAAATTCCGGTGGTAATTTTAAAGCAAGGGCTTCTACAAGGTCCCGAAAGGTTGCACCGTCTTTAAGCTCAACACACCAATCACCTCTTGGAAACCATTCCCAGAAGTGAGGCCGACAGCTTACAGTTACTTTCAGAAAAACCCCTCCCTTTTCGAAATTTGCAAAGTTTACTTTTTCATCAATAGTTTTAATGAGGTTTATACACCTAAAATACATCGGTGTACCCATGTGGAAAAAGAAATAATGATGGAGGTTTCTAAATAACTCCGGAAACCTTCATCATTTGCCCTTTTTCATTGTGGCATGCATATGGGGTGAGTGAAGCATTACAGTACAGCTATTACTTAACCGCATAATGTAATATTATTATAATCCGTAAATATAAAGGGGTCTCGATCTACATACTAAAAACAGTTTGGAATAATTATGGCTAAAAATCCAATCTGACAAATTAACAGCCATGACCCAAATGATGAAAAACTCTCTCCAAGCGCCCTTTCGAATAAGTTAAGTCTCGGGTGCCTGGAAAGCCTCTGAATAATTCCGGGTTTGTCATTCTGAATGAAACGAAGTGGAATGAAGAATCCTAAAAGCCGCCCTAACATTATATCCTTCGCTATCGCTCAGAATGACGATTTTTGTTATTTGCCCAATGTTTCACTTTTTCAGAGGCTTCCCTGGCACCATAAGCTTAACATATTAAACCTATTTTCGAGTTAATTCATTTAGTAACCGTAAAGTATCCTAGGAAGCCAAAGGGCGGTACCCGGCACATATGTGATTATTAGCAGCACTACCAAGCTTATTGCTATAAAGGGCATTAGACCCTGAACGATTTTTTCATAAGGAATTTTAAACACGCCTGTTGCTACAAAGATATTCAAACCAAAGGGCGGAGTCAGCATTCCTATTGCAAGGTTTAAAACCATAATTGTAGCTAAGTGCACTGTGTCAATACCAACCGCTTGTGCTACGGGATAAACTAATGGGGTTAAAACGATAATAGCTGAGTTTGGATCTATTAGCATCCCAGCCATCAGGAATACGATATTTATTACTAACAGTACTACAGTTTTAGAAGAACCTCCTAAAAGATTAACCATAGCCTGCGGTATCTGAGCAGCTGTCATTACCCACGACAGTACTGATCCGGCGGCAATTAGAATCATTAACATAGCTATTGTTTTCCCGGAATGAACTGATATCTCATATAATTTTTTTAAATCTATAGACTTATAAATAACCATTTCTACAAAAATAGCGTACATAGCAGCTACAGCTGCAGCTTCCGTGGGAGTGAACAACCCGCTGTAAATTCCCCCGATTATGACTATAGGTAATCCCAAGGCCCAGATTGACTCTTTTATTGAAGCCATGGCTTCCGACAGTGTTACTTTCTTTTCCAATGGGATACGATGTTTCTTAGCATAAAAATAGCTGTAAATCATAAATGCTAAACCAAATATCACCCCGGCTCCAAGACCTGAGATAAAGAGAACGCCCACAGAAGCACCGGTTATTGTTGCATATAACACATAAGCTATACTGGGTGGAATCAACATAGCCAAAGTACTACTGGAAAGTATAAGGCCTACAGAAAAATCTGTATCATATCCGGCTTGCATGAGTGGCCCCAAGACCACCAAACCGATGGCAACAACGGCAGCCGCGCCTGCACCGGAAATAGCTCCAAAAATTAGACATGCAAGGACAGTAGCCATAGCTAGCCCGCCTGTAAAATGTCCCACTAAGGTTTTTGCCAGATTTACCAGTCTTTTGCCAATTTCCCCTTCTGACATAACATCTGCCGCATACATAAAAAATGGGATAGCCATTAAGGAGAATTTATCAACACCTACAACCATTCGCTGAACTGCTACTGCAGGATCCAAGTGACTGAAATACTTTAACAATGTCATAATGCTGGGTAAGACTAAAGTTAAAAATATGGGAAAACCAAGCCCAAGCATTACTAGCAGCGAAACAATAAGTAGAGCTGCCATTTATTCTCCCTCCTCTATGGTTCGTACTACATCTGTCGATTTATAGTTAAGGTACATCAAGTGTAGAAAGTTTTTTGCCATGAATATCCCGCTAACTGGCACACAAAGATACACTAACCACATAGGAAAAAACTCCATAGAAGGACTGACTTGCCCTGTGTTTTT
>DUNY01000489.1 GCA_012839145.1 Thermoanaerobacterales bacterium | reverse complement strand
CAGAAAGAGGGAACATATTCTAAATTTGCATTTCTAAAATCTCCCAACGGTATTGTATTGGAGTTATTCCAATTCAGCTCCATGGAACCGGCGGAGCGACCCGTCTGGAATAGACCGGGCTATCATCATATTTGTCTCAAAGTTGACAGCGTGAATGAAACCTATGAAAAGATGTCTGCTGATGGGGTAGAATTCTACTTCGAGCCCAAGATTAAAGAGGATTCTGAAGAAATTGCATACTGGGTATTTTTTAAGGATCCGGATGGGAATATGGTTGAGCTGCAGGATTGAAAACCCATAAGAACTAAGTTAATGCATATGATTTTAATTAATATTTTGGTATAAAATCAGCAGGGGCAGCGTGCAGGACGTACGCTAACGGGCACTCGGCAGGACGCCGAATTGCCGCAAGCCTCTGCGTAGTAGGCCAAGCTAAAAGTGACAGGCCTTGATTTGTGAGGTGCCGTTATCCGCACCGGATTACCTTCTACATTAGAATCAAGAATAACATAAGATAAGGAGGCATTAGAGATAATGATCAAAGGTGGTTATACTCAAAAGATATTAAGAGTGAATCTTACAAACAGAACATACATTGAAGAACCACTTACACAAGAACTGGCAAAAAACTATATGGGAGGAGCCGGTTTTGGACTAAAATATCTTTTCAACGAAGTACCAATGGGGACAGGAGCTCTTGAGGAAGGGAACAAAGTTATATTTGCAGTAGGCCCCCTTACCGGAACCAAAGCACCATGTGCCAGCAGGATGTCGGTGGTAGCAAAATCACCTCTAACAGGTGGTGCAGGTGTTGCCTTAACAGGAGGATACTTTCCCGCTGAACTGAAATTTGCAGGTTATGATGCAGTTATTATTGAAGGGAAATCCGCCGAACCGGTATACATATATATTCAAAAAGGCAAAGTAAGCTTTCGACCGGCAGAAAAATTGTGGGGAATGAAGACTTCTGATTGCGAGCGTACAATTAAGGATGACTTAAGGGACCAAAACGTTAGAGTTGCTTGCATAGGACCAGCCGGCGAAAAATTATCTTACATGGCAGCTATTATCAATGAGCGTCATGCAGCAGGAAGAAAAGGTTTAGGTGCCGTGATGGGCTCGAAAAACCTAAAGGCTATTGCCGTGCGAGGAGTTGACCCAGTTCCTATTGCCGATGAAAAGGCTTTCGCAAAAGCAAGAAAGCGCATGCTACAAGCTATGAAAGACAGCCCTGTGGTCTATCCTGAATTTTCAAAACATGGTACTCCTATGACAGTTGAAGTGACCGGAGGTTTAGGTATTTTCCCAGTGGACAATTGGTCTCGAACTGGAGAATGGGTACCCCTTGAAGAACTGGGCATTCCAGGCAATAATAAAAAGAAAAGCGGCAAAAAATACTGTTACATATGTCCCGTTGGGTGCACCCAAGAAAAATTGGCAACTGACGGTGAATATGCAGGATATCTCTCAGCACCGGAATTTGAGACTATTTACAGTTTTGGTGGTGTAACCGGTGTTGACAACCTTGACAGCATAATAGCGGCTGATTTTATTTGTGATGAACTTGGCATTGATACCATGTCTGCCGGAGTTGTTATAGCCTTTGCCATGGAATTATATGAAAAAGGCATCTTAACTAAAGATGATACCGATGGTTTAGAGCTTAAATTCGGCAATCATCGTGAAATGGTTGTAATGCTAAGAAAAATAGCATTTCGACAAGGTTTTGGTGATATCCTGGCAGATGGTGTCAGGGTGGCCGCAGCCAAAATAGGAAAAGGTTCAGAAAAATACTCCATGCATATCAAAGGCTTAGAGCTGCCCGGCTATGACGTCAGAGGGGCTAAAGCCCATGGATTAAACTTGGCCACCGCCTATACAGGAGCAGATCATAACAGGGGTTATGCCTTCCAGGAAATCTTCGGAATACCCATACCATATCCTGTAGACCGTTTCGCAGTAGAAGGTAAAGGTAAATTAACCAAATGGAATCAGGATATGCGTTCTGCTACCTGTGATTGTCCCCCCATGTGTGCATTCTTGCTTGATATGGCTGTGCCTGAGATAGCCGCAGAAAATACTGCTGACTTGGTTTCGGCTGCAACCGGTTTGGAATTTACGCCGGAAGAAGTATACCAGGTAGGAGAAAGAGTCAATAACCTAGCTAGAGTCTTCAACATCAGGGAGGGTCAAAGACGTGAAGATGATACTCTCCCGGAAAGACTTCTCACTGAGCCTTTGAAAGCAGGCAACTCAAAGGGACAGTACATCTCAAGGCAAGAACTGGACCAAATGTTGGATGAATATTATCAAGAGCGAGGCTGGAACGACGAGGGTATACCAACACGTGAAAAGCTTGAGTCTTTAGGTTTACCCGAAGCTATAGAGGCTCTTGAGAAAATTGGCGGGGTCAAGATTGATTAAGGTTAAAGCAATGGTTGTCCTTGATTTGGTGAACTTGCTTCATGAAAGAGAAATCACTTTTTCCTTGGAAGAAGGAACTACAATCAGGGGATTTTTGGAGATAATGTTTTCCAAATACGGTCCTCGATTAGAGGAGAGAATATACGCAGATAAGGAAAAAGATATTTTAAATCTCAATCTCTATTTAAATGGCAAACATATTATATTTTTAGATGGATTAGATACCGTAATCCAAGATAAGGACACATTGTTATTTATCCCTTTTGCCGCAGGAGGATAAGAACATACATATCTATCGTAGTTAGTTGGAGGTTAAAAATGGATACAAAAAATATGAAAGCAGTAATGTTGGTAAAAGATTATAATCCGGAAAGAGGCCAGTTAGGTGAAGTTGACTGCCTGAATGTGCCTGTGCCTAAACTGGTTAATGATGATGATGTATTGATAAAAGTTGCATATGCCTCAATATGCGGATCTGATCCAAATGTATTGAAGGGCTTGTTTCCTGACCGTGCTCCTTGCCCAATAGGCCATGAGGTTTCGGGGACCATCAAAGAGCTGGGGCCAAAAGCAAAAAAGCTTGGCTGGAAGGTCGGAGATAGAGTGACGGGTAACTTCTACCAAACATGTGGAGCCTGTGATTATTGTCATAACGGCATGGGACAGTTCTGTCCCAATGCCGTGGGCAAAGTTGGTGCACAGGCTGAATATATAGTGTGGAGTGCGTCACAGTTATATAGATTGCCGGATTCCGTTGATTTACTGGATGGAACATTTGCAGAGCCTTTCAATATTGCTCTTCATGCCATTGAAGTGGCAGATATGAAATTAGGCGACAGGCTTGCCATATCAGGTGCAGGCGGTATCGGCCTTATGTTGGTTCAGCTTGCAAAGATATCCGGGGCTTCCCAGGTTACCGTTATTGAGCCTGTACGGAGTAAGCGAGAGCTTGCCCTTGAGCTTGGCGCTGATTATGCT
>DUNY01000149.1 GCA_012839145.1 Thermoanaerobacterales bacterium | reverse complement strand
TAAATGATCCGGCAAAGGAGGAGCATATGCCCAAACTATTTTAAAGGGTTCATCTCCCACATTTATTATCTCATGTTCTACTCCCAAAGGTGAGAATATAGCGGTTCCGGGGGATAAATCATATTCTTCTCCGTCACAAATCAGTTTACCCTTGCCCTGAATCACAAACATGGCCTCTTCCGAATCCTTATGAGAATGCAGTGGAATTTTACTTCCTACTTCCGTTACATTAGTCCCCATGGAAATCTGCTTAGCTCCTACTGTATATTCATTTATTAAAACCTTTGAAACTCTTGCTGGGATTTTTTTTGTACCTTCTATTTCACTTTCCCTTACTATTACCTTAGCCATCGATTAATTCTCCTTTCTAAATTCAGTGGTAAGTGTTTTTAACCCCCTGACAACTGGGGAAATAGTTCTATTGTGTCATTATTTGATACATTGCAACTTTTAGGTGCCCATTTACCGTTTTTTATAACCATTCCTACTTGTTCTTCCGGAATACCTAATTTGTCCAATATCTCTGTCAGAGGCACTTGCTGATCAATATTTATTTCTATATCAGTATTATTTGTATATTCTTTTAATGAAAGATTTACTCGTATTTTAACCATATCGACCCTCTTGACATTAGATTATTGCCCTTTGCATTTCTTCTTCGGATAAATCGAATACCGAATCCATTGGTGGCAATTTTTCATAATATAAATATTCGGGAAGTTTATCATTTGCAGGGCTAACACCGGCACCTATATTGAACTCTCTTTCCAGTTTTATGGTTTTTACAGCCATATCCCATATTGATTCTTCATTAAAATCACTGCCTAACAATGAGTTTACAATACCGGTTAATAATGAAGGATCGCCAAATAGGGGGCCTCTTGCAAACATACATAAGCCTAGGCAGTCTAGTGTGCCGATTTGTATCTGTATTCCTTTGGAGAGCTGGCCTTGTTTATCTGTACCTAAGGGGTCTACTTCATTTCTGGATCCAAAACAGTTTCCGGCGGTGTGGTCAGCACCCATTGGAGACATGGCATATGTTACACCATTACCTTTCAATGCTCTGGGATCATAGCCCGGAAAACCTTGCCCTTTAGCAACAGGTATCCTGGAGCTTCCCAGCACTTCTCCTGTTACCAAAGCTCCATTGCCCAGCATTCTTCCTACAACGGTATTTCTCCTTATTTCGTTCAGCAATGACATACAGCTTGCTTCGTCTCCAAACTTACCTAAGCCTTCATCTAAAGCAACACCTAAAGCGCAACCCATTTCAATGGCATCCAGTCCTAAATCATTGACTTCTTTGTTCAGTCTTGCCACCGAATCCAGATTATCAAAACCCAAATTGGATCCTAATAGGGCGATATTCTCATATTGCATTGTAGATACAATACATTGTCCATTCTCATCCGGATATACAGTGCTGCATCTTATGACACAACCATTCATGCATGGTATGCCGGTTTTGCCTTCGCCTCCTCGGCTTGTGATGGTTTCATAAAGTTTTTCACCACTTAATTCTTCTGCATATTCCCAAGAACCGTATCTGAAATTCTTTGTAGGCAGTGCACCAAGTGCATTTACGGCTTTGACAATACCAGTGGTCCCATACTTTTGATTGTTTTTAGTTTTGGGGTTTGCCGCCAATTGTTTGTTGAATTCTTTGGCTAGCTTGAAGAATTCATCTTTGTTGGTGTATTTAATGGGGTCGGCTCCTTCATCATCAACAACTATAGCTTTTAACCCTTT
>DUNY01000014.1 GCA_012839145.1 Thermoanaerobacterales bacterium | reverse complement strand
GAAAAAACTTCTGGAATTATATAATTTTAAATTAGATGTGGATGCTAAGTTGGAGGATATTTCCGTAGGCCATGCCCAACGGGTGGAAATAATGAAAGTGCTTTACAGGGGTGCTGATATTCTTGTGCTGGATGAACCTACAGCGGTGTTAGCCCCTCAGGAAGTAGATGAACTTTTTGTAAACCTGCGAAGGTTGAAAGAAGAGGGTAAGACCATAATTTTTATCAGCCACAAACTTGATGAAGTGCTGAGTATAGCCGACAATATAACAGTTTTGCGGCGGGGTAAAGCTGTGGGTACCGTTCCGGCGAATTCGGTGACAAAAGAGGAACTGGCTAGAATGATGGTGGGTAAGCCGGTCTTAATGAAATTGGATAAAACCCCTGCTGAAAAGAGTGAAATGAAGCTATCTTTACAAGATGTAGTAATGAAAGGTCACGGGGATAGAAATGCATTAAACGGTGTAACACTCAAGGTTTATGGTGGGGAAATTTACGGTATTGTGGGAGTGGAGGGCAACGGTCAGAAGGAGTTGGCAGAAGCCATCATAGGTCTGCAGCAGGATTATGATGGGGATATTAAGGTTTGCGGCAAGTCTATCAAGGGCTTATCTATAAAACAGATACGGCACATGGGAATTGCGTTTATCCCTGAAGACCGTCATCGACAAGGTTTGGTGCTGCCTATGAAAGTTTGGGAAAATAACATATTAGGTCTTCATAGGAAAGAGGAATTTAGAAAAATAACGTCCATTAACATCAAGAAAGCTGAAGACTTCACCTCTAGAAACGTCAAAGGGTTTTCCATAATGATAAGCTCCATACACCAGGCAATTGAAGGCCTTTCCGGTGGAAATCAGCAAAAAGTTATTTTAAGCCGTGAGCTATCTCAAGACCCTGGTGTAATTTTGGCAGCTCAGCCTACTAGAGGCTTGGATATAGGAGCTATGGAATTTATCCATAGGCAACTTTTGGAAAAACGTCGGGAAGGAAAAGCGGTTCTTCTGATATCAG
This sequence comes from Thermoanaerobacterales bacterium, assembly GCA_012839145.1. Lineage (GTDB taxonomy): Bacteria > Bacillota > Thermosediminibacteria > Thermosediminibacterales > Tepidanaerobacteraceae > DUNY01. The sequence goes on along the minus strand of DUNY01000014.1, from coordinate 2,225 downwards.
CTGATCTGGAAGAAGTGTTGTCAATTGCAGATAGGGTTGGAGTAATTTTCGACGGTGAGATAGTAGCGGAGTTTAAGCCGGAAGAAACAACTTTGGAAGATATCGGAGTCTACATGCTGGGTGCTCATAAGAAGGCAGGTGAAAGTGCATGAAGAAAGACTATAAAATCTTAGCTTTAAAAATATTGGCTCCCCTTGTGGCCATAATTTTGGCGGCATTTATAAGTTCGCTGATTATAGTGGCTATAGATAAGGATCCGCTGCAGGTTTTTTATACTATGTTCAAGTTCAGTTTCAGCCGTCGTGACAGCATAGCAATGATTCTTTTTAATGCCACACCCTTGATATTTTCAGCCTTGGCAGTGTCTATCGGCTTTAAAATGGGGCTTTTTAATATTGGCATTGAAGGCCAGTATCTCATAGGAACTTTTCTGGCTGCACTGGTAGGGTTTTCGATAAAAGGGCTCCCAGTCGTAATTCATCTGCCGCTGGTCATTTTGGCAGGCATAGTGGGAGGCATGATATGGTCTTTTATACCAATTTTTCTTAAAGTAAAGCGTGGAGTTCACGAGGTAATAAGCACAATAATGCTGAACTATGTGGCCTACTCTTTAATCCACTATTTTATCGCCGATGTTTTTAAGGATCGCCAACAATCACTGATTGAAGGATTGGGCAGTGTATTGGTGAGAACTCCGAAACTTGCTCCTAGTGCCCATATTCCCAAAATGCACGGATTCTTAAGTCTTTTAGGAATCCAGCTGCCAAAACATGTGTATCTTAACTGGTTTTTTCCAATTAGTGTATTGTTGGCTGTCGGGATTTATTACTTGATTATGCATACACCTTTTGGCTATGAACTTCGCGCTGTAGGTCATAACCCTGAGGCATCAAGCATAGCCGGAATAAACCCAGGTAGGATTTATTTCAAAGGTTTTATACTTAGTGGAGCTGTTGCAGGACTGGTGGGTCTTTCGGATTTACTGGGGTATTTTAATTATATGGATTTGGATTTTCCCCGGGGTTATGGGTTTGACGGGATAGCAGTAGCACTTATAGCCCAAAACAACCCCTTTGGAATAATAGTATCAGCAATACTATTCGGTTTTTTAAAGCGGGGTTCTGAAGGAATACAGACACTATTAAAAGTACCTATGGATACAATTGTTATTCTTCAATCCCTAATGATTATTTTTATAGTCGTTATTACCAAGGTTATCAATGACTATGTGAAACGCTTGGAAAAAAAGGAGGTGGCATAAATGTTTGCAGCCGAACTTCTAGCGTCAAGTCTTAGAATGGCCGTACCTATACTGCTTACTGCAATAGGTGCTGTTTTTACCGAAAGATCAGGTATCGTAAATATAGGCCTTGAAGGAATGATGATAGTAGGGTCTTTTTGGGCCAGTGTGGGAGCTTATTTCTACGGGCCTATGATGGGGCTGCTTTTTGCCATGATGGCAGGTGCATTTTTGGCTCTTATACATTCGGTTACTACAGTGACTTTTCGCGTCAACCAGGTTGTAAGCGGTGTTGCACTAAACATTTTGGCATACGGAAGTTCCAGGTTTTTAAGTCTGGTGATATTCGGCAAAGCGACCACCTCTCATCATGTTTCGGGATTTAATCCAGTAGATATACCTGGGCTGTCAAACATACCTTTTTTAAAACCGCTATTTGCTGATATTTCTCCGGTTTTGATAATGGCACTGATAATGGTGCCTATTTCGAAATACATCATTGAGAAGACAGTCTTTGGTTTAAGATTACGGTCTGTGGGAGAAAATCCTTTAGCCGCTGATACTTTAGGGATAGATGTATTTACTATGAGATATGCCGGTGTCATTATAAGCGGTATGTTAGCAGGAATAGCCGGAGCATATCTGACGATGGAACATACCGGCATGTATGTAGAAGGCATGACCCAGGGCAAGGGATACATTGCAATGGCGGCAATGATATTCGGGAACTGGACGCCAACAGGCACCTTAGGGGCTTCACTGCTTTTCGGATTTGCGGAAGCTCTGAGCTTAAGAGCAGGTGAGGGCAGTATTGTTCCCTATCAATTTATAAAGATGATTCCCTATGTGCTGACACTAGCAGTCTTGACAGGTATCGTGAAGAAATCCACACCTCCGGCAGCAAGCGGTGTGCCCTATGATAGAAGTACGGGCTAAATAATCAAGGAGGTTTTTTAGATGAATATTAATGTTATAAAACTTATGT
>DUNY01000386.1 GCA_012839145.1 Thermoanaerobacterales bacterium | reverse complement strand
TCAGAATCAAAGGAAAACTCTCTGGCTACCACTAATTTCTGCATATTGCCCCCGGAAAGACTTTTAACCTTGGTATAGCCAGAAGGTGTTCGAATGTCAAATTGATGTATAAGCGCATCCGCTTTTTTGACTATGGCCTTTCTATTTAATTTCATTCCAAAGGTTTCATAGGGCTTTCTATGCTGATATCCCATCATTAAATTTTCAGTTACCGAGGCTTCGGGTGCCAAACCGGTTTTAAGCCGGTCTTCAGGAATATGGGAAATACCCATTTGGCGAAACTTTGACGGTGGTTTGTTTGCCATATCCATACCTTTGATAAATATATTTCCATGTTCGACTTTCCTGAGACCTGTCAGTGCTTCCACCAGTTCCGACTGACCATTTCCTTCCACACCGGCTACACCTGAGATTTCACCGGCAGCAATAGAAAAGCTAATGCCGTCTACAGCAACGAAACAGCGGTTATTCCTAACAACCAGGTCTTTAACTTCCATCATCGTTTCGCCGATGCTTTGGTTTATATGAAACTTATTGAAAACCACTTCCTTGCCTACCATCATTTCCGCCAAGATTTGTTCGGTGGCATCGTTGGTATCAATTGTTCCCACTAATTTGCCCCGGCGCATGACACTGACTCTGTGGGAAACCTCCAACACCTCTTGCAGCTTATGGGTAATTAGTATAATAGTTTTGCCAAGTTCCCCCACCAGCCGCCGCATAATGGCAAATAACTCCTGGGTTTCCTGGGGAGTTAGGACCGCCGTAGGTTCATCTAAAATTAAAATATCCGCTCCTTTATAAAGGATTTTTAATATCTCTATACGCTGTTGTATGCCTACTGAAAGGTCCTCCACCCTTTGATAAGGGTCTACATAAAGTCCATACTTTTCGGAGAGCTCTTTAGTAATTTTTACAGCTTGGTCAAAGTCCATAATAATGGAGTTTTTCCTAGGTTCACTTCCCAGGACCACATTTTCCGCTACAGTGAAAGAAGGCACCAGCATAAAATGTTGATGGACCATACCAATACCGTTTTTAATGGCAATTTGAGGATTTGTCACATTCAAGGGGCGACCATTTATATAAATCTGACCGGCCGTCGGTTGGTATAAACCGTAAATTATCTTCATAAGAGTGGATTTTCCAGCACCGTTTTCTCCGACGATGGCATGGATTTCCCCTTTCTTAATCTCCAGATTTATATTATCATTGGCCACCACCTCGGGGAATACTTTGGTTATTCCCACGAGTTTAATGATGCTTTCCTGCATTTTGCCACCTGCCTTCACCCTTTCTTTAAACGAAACTTCATTTAGAGAGATAATGCCCCTCTATATTCCTATGCAGTGCCTACACCACGATAAACGAAAGTGTCATTATTATAAAAATCTCTGCTTAGTTGTCATCCTGAAGACTTTGCCGTCCTTTGCACCCGCCACCTGTAGGGGCAGGTGTCTTAGGACGGGTTAGACCAGTGTTAAAAAAGGAGAAGTAAAAGCTTACTCCTCCTTTTGCCTATGGCTTTTCCTTATTTTGCTGTGGGCACTTCGATTTCGCCGCTTTTGACTTTTGCCTTTATTTCTTCCACTTTACTCTTGATTTCTTCGGGCACAATCTGCTTCATATCAGGGGTACCGTAACCTATATCCACACCATCTTCATTGATGCCATAATAGATAACTTTGCCGGGCTCGAAGGCACCATCCTGGATTTTCTTTATGGTCTCAAACACTGAAAGACCCACGCCTTTAATCATGCTTGCCACTATTACATCCGGATTTATATATCTTTGATCACTATCCACACCTATGGCATAAGCCTTAACCTCTTTTGCGGCTTCAAATACACCTTCACCGGTCTTACCGGCGGCATGGAACACAATATCCGCCCCTTTGGAATAAAGAGCTAGTGCACATTCTTTGCCTTTTGCCGGATCTTCAAAGTCTCCCGCATAAATTGTCTCAACTCTAACATCCTCGTCTATATACTTGGCTCCTTCTTCATAACCAATTTGGAAGTTTCTGATGACAGGAAGGTCGACACCACCCACCATTCCTATGATTTTTTCTTCATTTATACCTTCAATGGAAGTTTCCTGTGTGAGCATGGCCGCTAAAGCTCCAGCCAAGAATGTCCCCTCATTTTCCAAATATGTGATGCTTGTTATGTTGTCAATTCCTTCTACCACATTGTCCAGATAAATATAGTTTACCTCGGGGTATTCCGGTGCCACTTCTTGAATCACATCATAAAACTCAAACCCTACCACTACAACAACCTGAGCATTTTCCGACGCTTGTACCAGCTGGTCTTGAAAGAGCGATGGATCATTTTTGCATTCCAGGACACTGCCTTCAACACCCAGCTCCTTCTTGGCCTGCTCAAAGCCTTCATGGGATGAGTCATAGAAAGAACGATCACCCAATCCACCTGACAGAACCAACGCAACCTGCATGGGCTCTTCTTCAGCCACCGGCTCTGTCGGTGCCTCTTCCTTTTGTGTGTCGACACTCTTGCCGCATCCGGTTAAAACCAGACCTCCTATGAACATTAAAATAAGCAGTATAGAAATGGCTTTTTTCATAATTATCCCCCTTTTTTTATGGTTTTTACACCCTTATTGCCGTTGAACGAGACTTCATTTAGAGGGGAATTGTGCCCCCTTTAAATGTTAGTCGAGTCCATACTGGACTTAACCCCCCCTTTAGCACCCGCTGGCTTCAGAAACGGGGGACTTAGGGCGGGCTAGTTCAGTATTAAAATGTATCTTCCTCCTCTTTTAGCCCTTCAAGGTCCTTAATAATTATAGATTTATTCTTTATATCTATAATAGCCTTTTCCTTTAATTGTTTTAGAATCCTGTTTATGCTTCTTGTGGTAGCTACAAACTGCTCACTCAATCGCTCCCGGTCAAAAGGAACTTCAATATGATTATCACTTTTTGTATCCTCATCTACACTTCGTAAAAGAAAATTGCAAATACGATATTTTAGCGGATACAGCGTATCTTCCCCGGCTTTTTTTGACAGCCTGTAAAAACTGTCACATAGCGTGTTTATGAGATACAGTAAAAAATTTTTATCCAGCTCCACCCAATGTAAAAAATCATGGCGGGAAATTCTCCAAACCTTTGCCTTTGTTATAGTTTCCACTGAACAAACATAGGGTTTCCTGCTAAATACCTCCAGTTCGCCGAAATAGTCGCCTTTTTTATAAATAGCTTGAGAATACTTTTTGCCCTCTTTTGAAATTCTATAGATGTTCACAAGGCCTTCGGCAATAATGTAGAAATAATCATATTCATGTTCCTGATGGCAGATTATGTATTCCTTTGGATATTCCTTTAATTCAAATTGGTTTAATATTTCATAGGGACACTCCTTGAACATTTTATAATTTACATTTACAATATCTTGTACGTTCACAGGGGTTCACCTCAAATAATAGAATATTTTTGAAATAAAGGAAAGGACAAATGTCCTCTTTTGCTGAATAACAACCATTACTACAATAAATTATTGTTTTACCACTGCCACTTATATTCATATCAGCATACCTGCTCGCTTAAATATTATTTTCGGTACTGACCTTCTAAATCCTTCATGTAAAAATAGAAAATTCCCACATCATACAAACGGTCAGTAATCAGTTGTCAGGTTACCAATGCGAAATTTGCCCTAGTTTCGATAATAATAAAAAACCGCCCCAGAGTATAAGAGACGGTTTGCATCATAGTACTTTCATGAAAAATTAAATAAGCATCCGGCTAATTGTATGATTATTTAATAACTTAATATCTTGGGTGCCTGGCACCTAAAGAAAGATATCACCCAACGGGCTTGTCTGTTTTTTCAGCTTCCCTTTTTCCACCAGAGTATCAAGGGCGGCTTTTAAGGTTCTTACTTGGTAGTTTTCACCGGTATCCCGGTTTATTTCTTCCACTGCTCTGGCAAAGTTTGCAGCATAAATTGGCAGATGGGGTTTTATTGATTCTAAAAGCTTGTCTTCAGTGGTTTCCCGGTGTATTTGTATCTCGTCCAGTGGATTTTGGGTATGGGGGCTACGAGTATGGGGAAACCGCACCCGGATAGCCACGGTCCTGCCAAAGAGCGGTGATGACATGAAGGCGTCCCCGGAGGGCAGGTATGGCAGTCGTCGGGCCTCTTCAGTCTTTATATCGGTTTCTTCGGTGATGGTGGCGATATCTGATGCCCTAACGGTTCTAAAAATTACTTTGGTATTGAGCTGGGCGGTGACGGTTTCATCCAGCAGTGTTGGTCGCTGGGTGGCCAGCACTAAAAACACCCCGTATTTTCGGCCTTCCTGGGCTATTTCGGTGATTATATCCTTGGTTGCGGCGTCCCGCCCCTTTGGGGCAAAGTTGTGAGCCTCGTCAGTTGCAATGATGAAGGGAGGAAAATACTCTCCAGATGCCTCCCCCTTAAGTTCCCCGTCTTTGTAATCCCGCCTCTGCCTGTATACATTTGACAAGAGGTATGTTGAAAACACCTGAAGGAGCCAGATAGGGCCCTGAACTACTGCAAGTTTTCCCTGCATCATGGCCTCTTTTACCAGCTTTATATCTCGGCTGAAAAGTCCCGAATTATGAAGCCGCCTTAGCCGCCATGCAATACCCTGCACCGAAGGCAGCGGGATGTTCTGATATTCTTCCAAGAGCTGGCGCAACTTCTTATATTTTTCTTTTTCCATTGGCTCCATGTCCTGTCTCAAGGCCTGCTCTACCCTCGGCCGTCCCATTTCCAGTGCTTCAATTAAAAGTTCCAAGCGGTTAGAAAAGCTAAGATATGTATCACCCCTAAGATGGAGCTCTGCTATTGCGCTTGCCATGGCTTCTGTTAGTGGTGATACCGCTGATAGAAGTGCCAGTAGATCCCCTCGAGAGAGATGCAAAAATTCCACCCCTATATGTTCTCCTATCTGAAATTTTCTAAAATCATCTTTAAAATCCTTCTTTTCCATGGTATTGTCCTGACTTTCGGAAAACTCCATCTCATAGTGTGGGTCAAGCATCAATGCAGGAAACCTGTGTTTCATGACTTCTTCCATGATTACACGAAGGCCGAAAGACTTTCCTGATCCGGACCCGCCAAAAACTCCAATATGTGGATACTGCTGAAAAGACCTTAAATCAAGAAAAAAAGGCACATTTCGGGTTTTGTAAATCTTGCCCCGGGAATACATTTCACAAAGTCCTTTGAGCTCATCTTCCATGGTAGCGGCAGTTTCTTCTGTGTTTTTTATTTCACCCAGCAAAAACCCATCTTCCCGCTTGCCCTTTAATAAGTATCCCCTAACCTCATCAAAGGTGGGCAGTCTTACTGGGCAGCCGGTAACCACGGGAAAATTGGCTTCAGTTAAAAGTTTGACTTTGGCAATATTTATTTCATCTTCACTGATGGAGTATCCCAAATGCTTTAATGACTCTATCACATCAGCATCATGAATACCGCTGCCTATAGAAAGGGGTATAAATCTGTTATATGAATTGCTTTCAACCACTTCTCCTATAAGATTTCCCTGATAAGGGTCCTCTAAGACTAAAAGTTCGTTTATACGAAACTTTCTGTCTTTAGAAGCCACATAAACTTCCTGAGGTGTGGTAAGTCCTACTACTTGCATGAGGTATCCCTCCTACATCTCTCTTTTTTGCCTCTTGGGCTTTAAAAACTCTACATATTCTTCTCCCATATAAGTACTTAAAAGCCCTTCCATAATGGTATCTGAAATTCTTACATTTTTGTCTATAATATCAAGCCATAGGGGTATTCCCCTCCCATCCCTAGGAGTCAAGGTAAAAACAAGATTTGCCACTTCAGTCAGATAGACCTGCTGTTCTTCCGGCAGGTCGATACCTATAGGTTTTGGGTCAACTGATGAGCGCAGAAAACAAGTGCGAAAACCTTCTTTAAACAAACCGGGAGCTATTTCCAACATCTCCCCTACCTGTAAAAGTCCGAATAATATTTCCCAGTCGGAAGCCGGATATCCTGACTTGGGGAGCCTGTCTTTTAGGCATTCACTTATTACGCCGGTGGAAATCCCCTCTACAATACCTACTAATATGGTGTTTTGAGATAAAGCCCGGTTTTTTAACTTTTCCCATAAGGGAGCTGCTTCAATCTTGTATCTCACTAAAGAACCGTCCAGTAAAATCACTCTCGGACTGTACTGCTCAAAAGCCGCTATAGCCGCTTTTACTTCAAGACATGCCAAATTTTCCTTTACAAACTCCCTGTATTCTTCCTCACCCATTGAAGCTATCATGGTAAGGGGTGAAAAAGCATCGGTAATTGTCACATGGCCTTTTTCCTGGTTACAAACCTTTGCCAAGGCTTGCTGCAGTGTAAGAAGGTATGGATAAGGACCACCGGTGTTATTTGTGGAACCGTCCACTCCGACTATTCCACCTTTTTCGACAATGTTTGATAACTCTTGATAGTTTAATCTTTCACATTGGTTAAAACTCCCAATGCCTTTTTCAAGTATCATATTTCGCAGAACTTGAGTAGAAGGCTTTTGCCTTAGTCTTAATTGCATGGCCTTAGCCGCTTCCTCAAATTTATTTTTTAGGTCCATATTTAACTCTAGCATGGTCTCACCTCCAAAATTTATTGAGAAAAAAATATCACGATATGTTGACTTTTTTTGGAATTTCTGGTATATTTTAAACGGGGTAAATGTCGAAATATGATTTATGGGGGCGAATATTAATGAAATCAACAGGAATTGTTCGAAAAGTCGATGACCTGGGTCGTGTTGTTATTCCAATAGAGTTAAGGCGCACACTGGATATCTCAGTCAAGGATCCACTGGAAATCTATGTGGACACAGATAAAATTGTTTTGAAAAAATATTTGCCAGCTTGTATATTTTGCGGCAGCGCTGAGGACTTACTAAACTTTAATGGAAAAAATATTTGTAAAAAATGTGCTGCAGAAATTGAAAGCACCTTGGCAATGGCCGGTGGAAAAAATCTTAGAGATACCCCCGATGATGCCGACCCGGAATCAATCAGCGACGCACTTGATAATATCGTCAAAAACAATTTTTAAATTTGAAAGTCAAAAGAAGAGACTGATATCGGTCTCTTCTTTTGTTATATAAGATCTTGTTTCAATGCATTGAACCGTCTATATAGACATCATAACACATGCCGAAATTTGTGTAAAGAACTGTGTTGTGTCATCAATTCTCGGGACCTTTTTGTTGCACTGTCCACGGCTTCAATAAAAGCCCCGGTGAAATTGGCATTTTCCAGAACTTTCATAGCGGCCATGGTGGTGCCTCCGGGAGTAGTGATCTTTTTTCTTAATATTTTGGGAGATTCTCCGGAGTTTAATGCCATTTTTGCCGCTCCACATACCGTCTGGATCGTCAATTCCTCAGAAAGAGAGCGGGGAAGGCCTACCTTTACGCCTGCTTCAACCATTGCTTCCATCAGTAAATATACATAAGCCGGGCCACTTCCCGAAAGACCAGTCACTGCATCCATCATCGATTCTTCCACCGTTGACACCTTGCCTATGGATGAAAATATCTCTTTTGCAAAATCCGAAGCTTCTTTTTTGGCGTTACGACCAAGTGCTATAGCAGTGGCTGATTCCTTTATCTTACATGAAGTATTGGGCATAGCCCTGATAACTTGTATTTTTTTACCCAAACTGGTTTCTACGAATTCTGTGGTTATTCCGGCAGCCAGAGTGATTATGATGTGGTTCATGGTCACCCATTTTTTAAGAACTGCAAGCAATTCACCTATATCTGCCGGTTTAACGGCAATAATCAAGTATCTGCACTTTGACAGGATTTCCTTATAATCTCTGGTTGTATTTACTCCATAGCTTTCCCTAAAAAACTCGAGCCTGTCATCGTTGCTTTTGTTTGTTATATAAATATTTTCAGGCAGTAATATACCCTCATCCAAAATCCCATCCAGCATAGCCTCAGCAATGGACCCAGCACCAATTATACCGATGCTTTTCTGTTTATGCACTCCGTTTTCCTCCTACTCGCTAGTTAGTATACAAATAGAAAAACAAAAACCCTTCGCCTGTAAAGGGCGAAAGGTTACTTTCCGCGGTACCACCTTTTTCGGTTTAACACCACTCTTAGGTACACTCGAATTCCTCGAAATTATACCCTCCCCTTGTTAACGGTGGGGACATCCCGTTTTGACTCATCGTCATAGCTCCAAGGCGGGTTCGGAAGAGTCTTTGCGCAAAAAACCTTTCAGCCAAGGGGTTTCTCTTTCTTTTGCGCCGTCCTTCTTCTTACTTTTCCTTATCAATGCTTTTTGTGTATTTATTTATTAGATTATATTATATCACTTTTATTATCGGTGTCAACAAGGTAAAAGCTGACACTGTAGATTCTATAGGAAAGCTATCTTATGGGCTTCCAAGACGCTCTTGAAATCTTCAACGATCATCTTTTCTATAGACTTTTTACAGTGGTTTCCGACATTGTTTGCTAGAATCTATATGGGGCCTTCCTCGGCAATCATTTTATCTACTACAGAT
>DUNY01000212.1 GCA_012839145.1 Thermoanaerobacterales bacterium | reverse complement strand
TAAACTTATAATTTTCCTATACTTAATAAGTTAAGCGCCTGACACCTTTTGTTAGGTAAGTATCATTTGTGCGATCCTGTAGGTATACTCTATAATATTTTTGTATATCGGCATCCTTATAAATTTTATAGCCATTATCTACACATGAGGAGCATGCGTCACGAGGTATGGTCACGGCAAAAATAGGGATGCCTCTGTCACTACTTGACTCAATTGTATTTACACCGGAGCATTTAGAGCATACTTTAAATCTTTGGGTTTGATTTTCCATGATACTGTCTGTATCATAGTATACATGTCTTTGCCTTGTGATATAATCCTTTCCTTTCAATAGCTCTTGAGATATTGTATCCCTTTGTTTCCAACGGGTATATATGTTTTCACAAAGCTCTTTGATGTAGTCAGAAATGCTTTGTGGCTGTCTTAATTTTTCTAAGTTGTAATCTGGCTCGCGGATATATGAATAGTCCAGTCCCGCCATGGCCAGAATTATTCCAAGATTTATGTAAGGCAAAGCCCCTTCTATTGAATATCCTCCCTCCAAAACAGCTATGTCGGGATTAAGCCTGTGGTTTAATTCGGCATAACCACGAGCGGTAAACTTCATGTTAGTAAGGGGGTCTGTATAGTGATTGTCCTGGCCGGCTGAATTTATGACCAAATCGGGTTTATACTCGCTTAATATGGGCATTACAAGGTTTTCAATTACATATAAAAAACCTTCGTCACCGGTCCCGGGCGGCAATGGGATATTTATATTGTATCCTAAAGCACCAGGTCCACCGAATTCATCCAAAAAACCCGTACCCGGGTAGAGGGTTCTGCCGTCTTGATGGAAAGAAATAAAAAGAGTATCTCTGTCATTCCAAAACACATCCTGGGTACCGTCCCCGTGATGACAGTCTGTATCAATTATAGCCGCGCGGCAATGACCGTATTTTGCTCTGAGGTTTTCCAGCATCACCGCTTCTATATTGATAATGCAAAATCCTCGATCACCATATACAACTCTCTGAGCATGATGACCAGGCGGTCGAATAAGAGCAAAAGCTTTTTCAACTTCTTTTTCCATTACCTTATGTGCTGCCTTTATAGCTCCGCCGGCAGAAATAAGATGAGATCTTGTAACTCTTTGCTCCACATCAGGAACGCAAAAGTGTACCCTTTGTACATCTTTTTTTAAGGCTATCTCAGGATTATAAAAAATAATATTTTCTATATCCATGATGCCCTCTTCAAACAGCTGATCTTGAGTGTAAAGTAACCTCTCTTCACGCTCAGGATGCGAAGGACTGATCGCCCAATCAAAAGCAGGAAACAAAACTAAACCCAGCCGATTCTTAGCCGCTAACATTTTGATCACTCCGTAATTGATATATTAATCCGGGTTTTGTTTGTGCTCTGATTCGTATGTTTTTGCCGCTCGTATAGAAGCCCCGAACCATATTAAAACTATTTTCTTCTATTATCTCGGCACAAATCTCGTCCTCTTTTGCCCCTAACAACATAGATTGCCTTTTTATCAAGTCCAAAGCCCTTATTTTTGCTTCTTCCAAACTGTATCTTTGGCTTACTTTTTCATATAAGCCCATTTCCGGCACTGAAAGAGTTTTTTGGGCGGTATCTACAAACATTGTAATTTCTGCCGTAGTTCTAGCTAATGCAGCCCCCACCGCATTGGCTGCTTCGTAAACTTTAGGATATCTACAGGGTATGTCAAACTTTTTTGCAAGGATAGGGGACATAGCTTTGGCAGGCCCACCTATGGCTTGTATGAACTTAGGTTTTATTTTTTTGCCGTAAAGTAACTCTTTAATTGTATATACCGGATGAGAGTTTATTTCATCCAGTAATTTTTCCACCTTATCTTTTATCATATCAACCATCGTTTCCAAGATAGCATTCGCTGCATCTACCGGGTTCAGTTTCAGCGGCTCGCCTATTTTTTTCATGGCTGAAATAGCTTTATGTTTATCACCAAGATCAATTAATCCTAATACTATCATAGCATCTGTTGGTGTGGGGCATACCCCACCCAAGGCCTGGGGCGGTCCTTGCCTCTCAGGGCCTATTAAAAGTCTTTGGTTCTTTACTGAAACTCTACTATCTCCTCCAACACCAATAGACACACTATAAAGAGCCCTGACGAGTGTTGGGAATGTTCCGATTTTTATTCCCAGTGGCTCAAACAATGGGATTCCATCGGCTAGAAATGAAATGTCGGTAGTGGTTCCGCCGATGTCAAGAAACACTGCGTCTTCTGTAGTTTGAAGAAAAGCTTGTCCACCCATTACACTGGCTGCCGGGCCAGACAGAATGGTATTTACCGGATATTTCTCCCCAGCTTTTAGGCTCATAGTGCCTCCATCAGCTTTTAAAACATAAATCGGGGCATTTATTTTCTCTCTTTGAAGAGCTTTGTAAATGCTTCCGCTGAACTTATGAAAAGTTGAAAAGACTGCTGAATTGTAAAATGAAGTGAAAACCCTACGAGGAAAGTTTAATTTGCCTGATAGAGTGTGACCTAAGGTTATGGGAAAAAACCCATCTTGTAACATTTCATTTATTTTTATCTCATGTTCTGCATTACGTACGGAAAACTTTCCTGTTATTGCTACTGCTTGGATATTTTTGTGCTTAAAAGTTTTTACAGCCTGCTCAATTTCTTGTAGATTTATCGGGCTAATTTCTCTGCCTCGATGATCTATATATCCTGATATAAATATATTTTCACGGCCACAGCATAGAAAGTCTTTTTGAAGACCGGGTCCGCATTCAATTATCATTCCTACAGGGTCAGTTTTTCGTTCTACAATAGCATTGGCAGAAATAGTGGTACTTAAAATTATCCTTTGTATTTGTGAGGGATCTTGTCCTGAAAGCAGCGATTTTAAGGCTCCCCAAACGGATTTTAATAGATCGCTGCGATCGGTGGGGCTTTTGATTGCTTCGATAATCTCACCTTGATGAATGAGAACGGCATCAACGTGAGTTCCCCCCATATCCAGCCCTACAATCAATTTTTTCTTCCTCCTTTAATTAATCACCTATAATTTTTATTTCAGATTCAAGATTTACGTCAAATCTCTCTTTGACCTCTTTCTTTATGTGATTGATAAGATTTGTTACATCCTCAAATGTTGCATTACCCACATTTACTATAAAACCTGCATGTTTATCAGATACCATGGCGCCGCCAAGTCTAAAACCCTTAAGACCCGCTTTTTCTATCAAGGCACCGGCGTAATTGCCCGGAGGCCTTTTGAAGGCACTGCCGGCACTAGGTAGATTAAGTGGTTGTTTGTCCCTGCGGCGAGCCAATAAATCCTCCATTTTTCTTTGTATGTCTTCATAATTTCCCGGCACAAGCTCCATTTCAACTTCCAGCAAAATTCTGTCGACCTTTTGAAGAATACATCTGCGATAAGAGTAGTCAAGCTCTTGTTTTTGCATTTTAATTAAATTTCCATTCATATCCATTACCGTAACTTTTTTTACCACATCGGACATTTCGCCGCCATAAGCCCCTGCATTCATTACCACAGCACCACCAATGGTTCCCGGTATACCGTTTGCAAATTCCAGGCCACTAAGACTATTGTCCAAAGCTATTTTAGCTGCTGTAGACAATGACATGCCAGCCTTGCATTTTATGATATTCTTATCTACCTGGGCATCATTATAATTTTGAGCCAATTTCAAAACGACACCTTTGATACCCTTATCTTTTACCAATAGATTTGTTCCATTACCCATAACAAAAAAGGGAATATTATCTTGTTTACATATTTTGATTATGCTACAAATTTCTTCCGGATTTGTGGGGAAAACCATTATTTCCGCTGGTCCTCCTATACGAAAGGACGTATGTTTTTTCATAGGCTCATTAGTTTTTATTTGATTTTCTTGTAAGAACTCCTTCATGCTTGTATATATTTTTGTAAAATCCATGTTACCTTCCCTTCTTCTGTACCAATAATTCCCTTTTTTCTCTAACATAGCTTAGTTCTATAAAACAGTCTTGATTCCTTCTTTATACTGCCAAATTTACACTATATAATTATTCTTCTTCAGCTGTTAATGTGGTACTATTCAACAAATCCGATGGGGATATATCATCTGTAAGATTGTAAAAACTGACAACTCCAACGCTGTCTATTACAATAAAAGCTTTAGGTGATATACTGCCGCCAAAAAAATAACCGAATTTGTTATAACCTTCAAATGTAATATCCAATATGGGTATAAATGTTAGATCTTTTATAGTCTTTGGTTTGCCTAAAATTATTTTATCATATAAGTTACAATTTTTAAAACCCATGTATAAGCACCCTCGTTTATCCTTATACTTAAAGTTGTTCTTGCTGGTGTTATTTTTTACCTTTTTATTTTACTTATTCCAAGTTATATAAATCTTTGTGGTCAAGGGGCTCCTTTTTGTATTGCCTCTACCGCTTTTGCTGCATCTTTCAACGCTTGAGAAGGTGATTTTTGAGATAATAATGCCAGACGGATTTGAGCAGTTATTGCTTCATCATGTTTGTTCCAGTTTTTAACTTTTGGCAGGATTTCTGCAGTGTCAAGGATATCTTTCATCTTTCCGATTAATGGATTGTCTTGGATTTCTTCAAGAACCTGGGTATAAACGGAAAATACACCGTATTCAGCTAACGCTTGCTGCTCATTTTCTGAAGTGATGTATTTTAAGAACTCAGCACAAAGAGCTTTTTTCTTCTCATCCTTCTGCTTAAAAATTGCATATCCCGATACCAGTGCTATTGCCGAGGGAATGCCTTCACCTTTTGGATAGGGCATTAAATCAAATTCAAATCCTTTTCCTGTTTTATACCTGTCGTTTAATATTTTTATAGCCCACGGGCCAGCTGGATATACGGCAATTTTTTGTTTTTCACAAAAATCTCCCCATACCTTGGTTTCTTCCAGAACCCCAAACTCCTTTGTCGGTACTACTTTATATTTTGCTTCAAGGTCTGTTAATTTTGTCAAAGCTGAAATTCCTTCCTGGGAATTTAATACAAAATTGTCTTGTTCGTCAAATATTTTTGCTCCATCCATTGTAAGAAATCCCCAAACTTGATAGCTGCCGGGGGATAAATATAGGTTAAAACCATAATGATCGATTTTTTCACTCTTGCTGCTATCATGAGTCACCTTTTGCAACGCGGAAACAAACTCATCATAAGCCCATGAACCGCTTTTAGGTATTGTTACGTTTTTAGCTTTGAATATTTCCTTGTTTATAAAAAGCCCGTATGTGGTCATGAACCAAGGAAATCCATAAATACGACCTCGGTAAGTAACCGCGTCTATTGCTCTTGATTCGTATCTTTCGAGTTCATTAGGGCTAAAGTACTCATCTACTGGCTCTAAATAGCCTTCATAAATAAAATCATAACCAGAAGCCACCGGTGCTATATCGGGATAAGTACCCGCAGCTGCGGCGGCTCTAAGTTCGATAAGTCCATATTCCCACTTCAAGGGTCTAAGATGTACAAATACTCCCGGGTGTGCCTCCTCAAACTCCTTTATTTTCTTTTCAATCCACCCAAAGCGATTACCGTTTTTATCAGGCCATCGAGGAAAATCCCAAACAGTTATGACACCTTGCCATGTTTCCTCGGAGCCTTCTTTTGTTTTTTTCTTTCCATTATGGCATCCTGTAAGTAAACCAGGCAGAAATGTTGTTACAACAAACATTGCACATAAAAATAGGATAAAGGGCCTGCGACACATTTAAATCTCCTCCTCCAGACCTTATATCCTATTTATATTAATATTGTTAATCCTTTATTCAAAGTTTTACCTGACACTTATCTGTCTATGGTTTGGATGTATTTTTTGTAATGCTCTTGCATCACTTTTGTCAGCTTGCCAGGAATCCCATCACCGATGATCTTACCATCAACTTTAACAACAGGCATAATTTCGGTGGTAGTTCCTGTAAGGAAAACCTCATCAGCATCAAGCAGGTCGTCAATGCTGAAAACCTCTTCAGAGTATTCTATGTTATTTTGGTCCGCAATTTCTAAAACAATGCCGCGAGTTATACCATTTAGTATTTTTTTATTTGCAGGATGGGTCAACATCATATTGTCTTTGACTATGAATACATTACTGCTAGAACCTTCGATTACACTGCCCCCCCTATGGAAAATGGCTTCATACGCTCCGGCTCTGCTGGCTTTTTCTTTGGCAATACAATTTGCCAGAAGCTGAACTGTTTTTATGTTGCACCTACCCCAGCGCTCATCCGGTACTAAAATACAGGATATTCCATTTTCATAAAAGTCAGGAGGATTCCCTTTTGATTCCCGTACTATAACCACCCATGTACAGGTAACTTCATGGGGAAAGGCATGTTGTCGAATGGCAGTACCCCGTGTAACTTGTATATATAGTGAAGCATCTTTGAGGCCGCTTTCTCTTAAAGCTACTCGGCATACTTTTTCCAAGTTATCAAGACCAAAGTCAAGATCTAAATATATTTCTTGTGCCCCTTTTTGTAAGCGAGCCAAATGCCGGTCAAGATGGAAGAATCTGCCGTTATAAACATGCACTACCTCATATAAACCGTCTCCAAACTGAAAACCGCGATCCTCAATGGATATTTTTGCATTTTCATAATCTACCCTTTGACCGTTTAAATAGACAACCGTAGACATAAAATGCCCTCCTCGTAATACTTTAAAATTTTGTGGATGTTTTATAACCAGGAACCACATCCCTGCCTTTTGATTTTAAAAATTCCACCACTTTTTCCGTTGTAGTGTTTAATATATTCTCTTCGGAAATCCCTGCTTCTTTTATTATTTCTTGAGCTTCATCAAAATTACCCACGTCAAAACAAATATGAGCATCACTCCCTAGGCAAACCTTAGCACTTATGGACGCAGCTTTTTTTGCAATAAGTATACAGTTTTCTTTACTGCCTCTTCGACTGACTGTAAATGAGCTGTTGTTTATTTCTATGTGCACATTATATTCCAGTGCCGCCTCCACAAATTTGTCTATATTCAAGGGAAATTCCGGATTTCCTGGATGTACTATTATATCTACATACGGGTTTTTCATGGCTTCTATGACTGCTCTAGTGTTTTCTTCCACACTCTCTCCGGAAAAACATCCACTATGGAGACCGGCTAAAACAATATCAAGTTTTTTTAAATAACGCTCAGAAAGATCTAGAGTCCCTTTGTTATCTAGAATGTTTGCTTCAATCCCTCTGAGTATATACACTCCATCAATCTGCCGGGGTATAACAACCATGTTACCGAAATAATAGCGATTGATTCCTTCTTCCATTGCCGGACCATGATCAGTTATTGCAATCATTTTAAGCCCTTTGTTAGCCGCTTCCCTGGCATTTTCAACGACTGTACTGTAGGCATGCCCACTTGCTATTGTATGACAATGGACATCAACTTCGTATTTCAAAATAACCACCTCATTAAGTGAAGATTTAAGCTTGCATTCGCTCTTTTAATTCATCGATAAAATCTATTTCCTTGGGATCTTTACGGTTGAGTATTGCCAAATATGCACTCACATAATCACCGAACATTATATGATAAAGCATATGTTCCAACACAGATTCTCCCTTTGGCCACAATTCAGTTATTCCGCTGACTTGATCTTGTAAAATATCCATTGTAATATCTATACGCTTTTTTATGCGGTCGCTTTCATAAGGGGATCTTAAAATTACGATTTCAAGGAGCTTTAACAGTTTGCTGTCACCCTCAAAGCCCATTATCTCATTGTGGTTTAATTCGGGAAAAACATTAAAAAAAGCAGGATGTTTGGAGTTTTCATTTAGCTGACCTTTCCATCTAACCGCAATGATATCAGTTAGACTTGAAGACCCGTAAACCAAGGGTATCTTACCATACAGTTTTCTGGCTAATGATTTTGTTGGATTATATTCTTCCACCACTTCGGGACAATATTTTGTTCTAGTGTCTTTTAAAAGACTGAGAGCATTTTCTACGTCAAACTGCTTCCTATATCCTATTCCTTGTTCTTGGAATAGTACAAAGAGCGGAAAAAAGGAAAAGCCCAGAGCTGCTCGCGGTGGCAATCCCTCGGGTATGGTTATAATTGGAGTTTCATCAGCCATGGCCTTTTTCTTGAGCTCACCACCTGTGGTTATTACCATTATCTTAGCCTTCTTATTTTTTGCATGCTCATAAGCCGTTAAGGTTTCCTCTGTGTTACCGGAATAACTGGAAGTCACAACAAGAGTCCTCTCGTCTACGAAAGCAGGTAGGTTGTAATCTCTGTTAATAATGATAGGAATTTGAGCTCGGTCAGCTGTAATCATGCGAATTAAATCACCGCCAATGGCAGAACCTCCCAAACCTGTGATTACCACATTTATAATATTGTGAAATCGAAGTCCACGAATTGATTCCCTGGCTATCTTAATTGCTTCTGCACAGTGGTCCGGAAATTTGTAAATAAGGTCGAACATTCCGCCTTTATCCAGTTCCTGTATTTGATTTAGATTGTCCAACATTTTTAATACCTCCTAAATTTACTTTTTCTTATTTATCTTATCAAAAAGTCTTTTGCTAAATTCCAATGCTGCATTGTATCCAAAGGACTTTAGGCGGTAGTCCATAGCGGCAACTTCCAAAATAGCCGCAAGATTTCTTCCCGGTCTAATTGGTATGGTTTTTTTCGTTATATAGGAGTCCAGAATTTTTATTTTTTCTTCCTCTAGGCCTAATCTGTCCCCTTCCTTATAGTTTTCCCACTCTACCAATTCTATTACCATTTCGATTTTTATATCATTCCTTATACTTCCTGCGCCAAAAATTGTTCTAACATCAATAACCCCTAAACCACGCACCTCTAAAAAATGTCGGATAATCTCAGGAGCCGTTCCAATTAAAATATTTTCAGCCACTTGCTTTATTTCCACTGCGTCATCTGCCACCAAACGATGACCGCGCTTTATTAATTCCACAGCTGTTTCGCTCTTACCTATGCCGCTTTCACCTATAATTAACATTCCTATGCCGTATACGTCCACTAACACACCATGAATCGTTGTGTGCGGGGCCAACTCCCTTTCAAGATAATCTGTTAATCTGCTCATAAACTTTGTAGTTGCAATCGGAGATCTTAAAATAGTTTTTTTATTTTCCTGAGCAATAAAAATTAGTTCTTCCGGGGGTGTAAGATTACGGGTGATTATTATGCATGGTATTTTATATGATAAAAACTTTTCAAGACGAGTTTTACGGATATCAGCTGAAAGCCCTTCCAAAAAGGATATCTCGGTTTTTCCCAGTATTTGTATTCTTTCGTAGGCAAAATAATCAAAATACCCAGTTAGTTCAATCCCGGGACGATTTAAATCCGATACTGAAATATCTAGCATGACTCCTTCGCTATCTACAATAACTTCTAATTTTAACTTATTAATCATGTCTTGAAGATTTATTTTTTGCATCACACAGTATCTCCCGAAGCTTCAGTCATAAGTTTCTACAATAAGATTATAGCATAACTTTATGTGTTGTGGTATTATTTACATACCTGTTATTTAACTTTATGGCAGCAATGAAAGACAAAGAAATAATTCAAGAGGTGTTAGTAAATGCATATTTCCACTCAAACTAAAAATATCTTTTTTAGATACATTATTATATTATTATTAGCATTAGCTTTACTTTCGGCTTGTTCTATTGAAATTGGTACAATACAATCAAGTGATGACCATGGACTTCTCAAAGTTCATTTTATCGATACAGGCCAATCGGACAGTATTTTTATCAAATCTCCATCAGGAAAAACCATGCTTATAGATGCAGGAAATAATGGTGACGGGGATACAGTTATCAATTACATAAAAAGACAGGGGGTGAGTAAAATTGATTTCATTGTGGGGACTCATCCTCATGCAGACCACCTTGGAGGAATGGCTGATGTAATTGAGTTTTTTGATATAGGAAAAATCCTTATGCCAAAGATAACCACAAATACAAAAACCTTTGAAAATGTTCTTTTGGCCGTAAAGAATAAGGGTTTAACAATCACTTCGGCTCGCGGTGGAATGACTTTCTCCCTTGACGATGATGTGAAAATAAATATCTTTGCACCAAACAGCAGTAGTTATGAAAGTTTAAATAATTACAGCATTGTCTTAAAGCTCATTTATGAAAACACTTCATTTCTTTTTACAGGTGATGCTGAAAGAACTTCTGAAGAAGAAATGCTCCAAAACAAAAATTATGACCTTTGTGCTGATGTGCTCAAGGTTGCCCACCATGGCAGCAGTACGAGCACAACAAAAGAGTTTTTATCAGCCGTATCTGCCAAGTATGCCATTATTTGCGTTGGACAGGATAACCCCTATGGTCACCCTCATAGAGAAACCCTTGACAATCTTTTTGATCATGGTATAGAAGTCTATACCACTGCCGAGAACGGTAATATAATAATAACCAGCGACGGCGAAGAACTAAAGCTAAGGAGAGTAAGATGAAAAGGAGAGAATCTTATGTACGGAGTAGTTGACAGATTTGAAGGGAAATATGCTGTATTGGAAGACGATGACGGCCGCATTCTAAATATAAAAAAACACCTTCTTCCTAAAGATATACAAGAAGGTGATGTAATAGATCTTGATACAATGACAGTCGTAAAAAATGAAACTGAAAAGAGAAAAAATATAATTGAAAAACTCGCTGACGAATTGTTTAAGGACGAGGATATCAATTTTTAATTAACATCCTGGTGATTTTCCACCTCTGGCCAATTCTATACAACTCTGCTCTAAAACTGATTTTATCTTGCAAGAAAAAATAATCTCCCATAAGAGTTATCTTTTCATTGGAAACCGGATAGTAACTCACATTGGTTTTAATATTTTGCTCCCAGTTGCTTAAGCCTTTTGCCTGCATAACCCATCGATAGTTGGAGAAACTCTCTTTTATTACAGCTAGGACATCATCAGGCTTAAGATCATTCACATAATACATTATATTTAATAACATATCTCTGTCTAGGGATTCAAATGCTATATTTATTTTTTCCATTAGTTTCAAAGAATCCCTTTCGCCTTCGGGTAGTATGGAAAGAGCAGTATTATAAATCCATTGGAATTCCACCGGACTGTTGGGCGTCTCTTGAGCGACATAAAACCCATACAAACTGCTTTTGTTAGGTGTAGGCCCTAAAAATATAGAACTATTTTCCGGAGACCACAATGTATCAAACTCCGAATAATCCATCTTGTCGTAAATAATACCGGAAATACAGTTAAATTGTCCATCAATTACAAGGGTCATACCCCTATCCACAGGGTTACCCCATAAGCCGTCTGCAGCTTCCACTTTACCGCCATTTTGAAGGCTATATGTTATATTGTTGTAATTTGTGGTTTTTGTCAGTTCAAAGGTAAAATATATCGGTCTTGAATCAGTTATCAACCTGCCTTTACCTCGTATCAATCCTGCTTTTGTATATAATATCTCGTCTTTTGACGGTGTTAGACTGTCAATCACAAGCTTTGCCTTTCTTAAATTGTTTTTTGTAGTATAAACTCGAGCACCTTCAGTCTGATAAATAAAACCTTCCCTTTGAATCACAGGTTTATGCCAAGGCAACATAGTATCAGTATATCGGATTTTACAGATAAACGTAGGTAGCCCGAAAATTGTTGCTATAAGGACTGCAAGAAGAACGGACTTTAAAGTAGATTTGCCATATCCTCTTATATATTCCCTCGGTCTTTCCTTTACAGGTTCCGTCATAACTATATTATTAAAAAACAACATGACTTTGTAGATTATTCCCGCCCTTATAATTGGCCATAAAAATAAAGCTGTAATCCAACCCAGAGTTCCCATCCAATCAAAAACCGAAGAAAATACCGTTGTTGCTGCTATTATACATATAATTGTTCTGCTAAAAGGCCCAAGAAACCTAAAGAAAACTGACGGGGCTGCTACCAATGCTTCAAAAAATCCGTAATCTTCCATAACTATAATATAAGGTAAAAATATGAAAATAGTCCTTAAAAAAAGCACAGCCATGTTTAACTTTTTGTCACCTATAAAAACTGCCGTTATTAGAATAAAAAGATTTTGTAGCAGTAAAACAAGAAAGAATCTGGGACCATAGTACCATGAAAATTGAGTGAATGTTCTGATTCTTGGTGCCCGATTTCTAAAATAATCTTTTAAAGTTCCATAAAAACCCCCGGTAACGAGGCCACTCAAAAACAAAAAAGCTCCATAAGCCAATAACCCTTCCCAAGACTTGTTAAAAGGACTTGAGCTCACAGCAATGTTTTTCAATAGACCGATTTCCTGAACGGAAGGTAAAAATGAAGGCACCGTAACGCTTAAAGGAACCTCTTTTATTTTAAAGGCAAAATATTCAAAAGACTGATCTAAGTATAGATTGTAACCAAGAAATCGACTCACGCATATTACAACTAACTTGAATAAATCCCAAAGTAGCGGTATCAATGCTGTGGTCGATATGATTTTAAATACATTAAAATTACAATCTTTAAACATGCTTAGAGGCCCCGAACT
>DUNY01000301.1 GCA_012839145.1 Thermoanaerobacterales bacterium | reverse complement strand
GGATAGGACCCTGGTGGAATATGCGCCGGTCATATTTGGGCCTTATTTAGGAAAACTAATCGGTGTGGCTTACGTCTTTTGGTTCACTCATATAAATTCCGTTATTGTTCGTGAATTCGGCGACTTTCTGCTGGCTTCTTTCATGCCGGAAACACCCCTTATAGCATTTATTATCATGCTACTTATCTTAGGTGCCTGGGCGACAAAAAGCGGCTTGGAAGTTATATGTCGTTCCAATGAATTCATATTCCCCCTGTTCATGCTGTCAGTGACAGTTATATTTATTCTGGCAGCTTGGGAGGCGGATTTTTCCCATTTATTGCCGATTATGGAAAACGGTATTAAACCTGGCCTTCGCGGGGCATGGGATCCCATGGCTTGGAGGGGGGAAATTATTATTGTCTCCATGATTTTTCCCTACATAAACTCTTCTGATAAAGCAGGAAAGTATCTGACATACTCGGTTATTTCAATTGGTTTGGTTTTAACTTTGGCTACAATACTTACTACGGCGGTAGTAGGGGAACTTGCCCAGTATCTGGCCTTTCCCTTCTTTGAGCTTGCCCGGTGTATATCCATAGGGCGTTTTATTGAGCGAATGGAAGCATTGGTGCTTGTAATGTGGGTGGCAGGAGTCACCATAAAGGTAGCGGTCTTTTACTATGTTTCGGCTTTAGGTGCTGCCCAGGTCTTTGGACTATCCGATTATAGACCGATTGTACTTCCCATAGGATTTGTTCTGGGAGTATGGTCATTGGAACTTTTCCAAAACTCCAGTCAGTTAATAGATTGGCTGACAAAAACCCTGCCTCCCTATGCATTTGTTTTTGAAATTGGCATTCCCTTATTATTGCTGATTGTTGCATGCCTGCGTAAAAAAGGGGGCTATTAAATCGATGCACAAACGACTTTTTATATCGACCATCTTAATATTACTTGCAGTGTTCATTAATGGGTGTTGGAGCAGGAGGGAAATAGAGAAACTGGCAATAGCAACCCTCATCAGCTATGATAAAGTCACAGTAAAAGGACAAGAAAAATGGTTGATCGGAGCGAGAATAATAAGACCTGCCGCCTTAGGCGGTAAGGGACCTTTAACCGATGGCAGCGGTGATGGCGGGGGAGCTGCCAATTCTGCAATGTTGATATCCGGTATGGGTGATACTATATGGGAGGCAGGGCGTGACTTATCCACTCGTATGCCAAGACGGGAATATTTTGCCCATGTAAATATTATTATAATGGGCGAGAGAGTGGCCAGGGATGGTCTTGACAAGATGGTTGATAATTTCCTGCGTTCAAAGGATATTCGTCTCAACACTAATGTATTGGTAACTAAAGGTAAAGCCATCGACGTGCTTAGAGCCGAACCGGAACTGGAAGAACTGTTATCTCAAGAAATCCTGGGCCTTTTACAGGAAAACCAGCCTGCAGTCAGTAAAGCCTTTACCATAGATATTAAACGATTTTTAAACAATTTGCTCACCCCAGGCCAGGATGTAGTGGCATCATATATAGAAATATTTTACCCTGAAGACGAAACAAGTAACGAACAAGAAGGTAAAGTTCCCGAGTCCGGCGGTAACAACAGAAAATTGGCACTGCGCCTTCATGGAGCCGCTGTTTTTAGGAAAAATCGTTTGGTCGGCTGGTTAAATGATAGTGAAACAAAAGGCTATCTTTATGCAATGAGTAAAGCAAAGCAAGGAATGATCTCTCTTAAGCTCCATCAAACTGCCCGAAGGGATGTTGTCTTTTCAATGACAAGAGCAAAGAGCAAGATCACTCCCAATATAAAAAATGGTCAAATAGCATTTCATATAAAGATCAGAGCGGAGGGCGATCTTCAGCAGCATGAAGATACAATGCCGATTGCAAATCCTGAAGATATTAAAGCAATCGAACAAGTTACATCTCGCGAAATCAAAAACATGGTGGAGAATGCGGTAAATGCTGCTAAAGATCGACTTAAAGCCGATATCTTCGGTTTCGGTGACCGTCTGCACAAGAAATATCCGAAAGTATGGAGGGAAGTGGAAAAAGACTGGGGAGATATTTACCCAGATGTTAAGGTCATAGTGAATGTTGATGCCAAAATTCGCCGCACGGGAATGATTACTGATACACCGGTGACTATTCAGTAAGTATAACAACATGCAAAAAGAGGGGTGGAGATTTGGTATTATTGCT
>DUNY01000276.1 GCA_012839145.1 Thermoanaerobacterales bacterium | reverse complement strand
AGTGGTTAATATGGCCATCTCAAAGAAACTAATATTAGAACTAGTTGAGGATTTGCCAGAAGAAAAAATGGGAAAGGTTATCAGCTTTATAAAGTTTATAAAAGAAGAGGAAGAGCCTATATTAATACTTGAACCTGAGGATGAAATAGATGTATTAAATATATTAGAAGAGAATCAATGGTATAGTTCGGAAGAGATAAAGAAGTCAATTGAGGACAAAAAAGGTGAATAAGGTTATTTATTCAAACAAAGCAAAAAAATCATTGGAAAAGTATGATTGTAAGACCTCAATGCGAATCATAAATGCCATTAAATTCCTCCATTTTTGGTAACTTCTTTGATTGCCGGAGGTTTATTTAATTGTTCACCATGGGGTATCTCCCTAGGATTAATGACATTGATGTTCTTATTCCTGTATAGGTGCAGTGGTGTACTTCGTAATTGTCTATTTTCTGAAGATAGAGGAAGTGGATACTCTGGTAAATGCGGTCAAGAAAAAGCTGAAAACAAGTGCATAAAATGGTATAATGACCATAAAAGAACTTTATGGTATTATTTTTTTGTGGGGGATTTTCAAAGTGAAAGCTATATTGCGCAAGATATTTATGGCAATTTTAGATATTGGTATTATAAATATTACATTATATTTATCTCTTGTTCTGCGATTTGATAGTGATATTCCGCTGCAATATTTTGCATTATTTAAGGAAACTTATATTGTAGTGACTATAATAGCACTTTGCAGTTTCTTGGTTTTTAATTTATATAATCGGATCTGGAAATATGCCAGTATTGATGAGCTCATCTCCATAGTATTGGCTACTTCCTTTGGCACGCTTACTGTTTTAGGATATACTTTTATGATGGGGCAAACCTTTCCCCGCAGCATATACATATTGTTTTGGCTGTTGCTTACTACCTTTATTGGGGGCAGCAGATTTATTTTAAGGACCTTTAACGGTGTAACTCCTATGCTTAGGAGGTCTGAAGGTGTACGGAATGTGATGGTCATCGGAGCCGGTGAGGCGGGCTCCATGGTTATCCAGGAGTTTAAGAAACATCCGGATCTAAAGATGAGACCTGTTGTCATTATAGATGATGATGAAAACAAACATGGTATGCGCATCCATGGGGTGAAGGTTTTTGGGGGACGTCATGACATTCCTGAAATGGTCTTGAGAAAAAATATTAAAGAAATAATAATAGCTATGCCGTCTATAGATAGGCTCCAGATAAGAGAGATAGTCAATATTTGCAGCAAAACCAAGTGTAAGTTAAGGATATTGCCCGGGGTTTATGAGCTGCTGGACGGAAAGGTAAGTATAAAAAGGCTAAGGGATGTAAAGATAGAAGACCTTTTGGGAAGAGAACCGGTCAAGGTAAATCTTGAAGAGATATCCGGATACATACAAAATAAAGTCGTTCTGGTGACCGGTGGCGGCGGCTCCATAGGTTCGGAGCTTTGTCGACAGATAGCCAGGTTTGAACCTAAAGAACTTGTGGTTTTTGATATCAGTGAAAACAATGTATATAGTCTGGAGTTTGACTTAAAGACCTTGTTTCCAAATATAAAATACACTGCTTTGATTGGGAGTGTAAGGGATAAGGGTCGACTGGAATATATATTTGAGGAATACAGGCCCAATGTGGTTTTTCACGCTGCAGCACACAAACATGTTCCTTTGATGGAGTTAAATGCCACAGAAGCTATAAAAAATAATGTTTTTGGGACATTGAATGTGGCGGAAGCAGCAGATAAGTATAATGCAGAGAGGTTTACTCTCATTTCCACGGATAAGGCTGTAAACCCCACCAATATAATGGGAGCATCGAAGAGGATTGCAGAGATCATCATACAGATGATGTCGATGAAAAGTAAGACGGTGTTTTCAGCTGTGAGATTTGGAAATGTTTTAGGAAGTGATGGGAGCGTAGTCCCTCTATTTAAAAAACAAATAGAAAGCGGGGGGCCTGTCACCGTGACCCATCCTGAAGTTATACGATACTTTATGACTATACCTGAAGCGGTGCAGTTGGTGATACAGGCAGGAGCTTTGGCCAAAGGTGGGGAAATATTTATCTTGGATATGGGAGAACCGGTGAAGATCGCGGATCTTGCCAGGGATATGATAAAGCTTTCGGGATTGGAACCGGATGTGGATATAGAGGTAGACTACATAGGCCTCAGGCCCGGTGAGAAGCTTTTTGAAGAACTACTTTTAAATGAAGAGGGTATAACCGCTACCAAATACAAGAAAATATTTATCGCAAAACCCACCTTTACTGATGTGGATGTCTTTGAAAGTGAACTGGGAGAACTCAGGGAACTGCTCTTTAACTCCAATACAGAAGTAAAAGATATAATAAAGAAGATAGTGCCCACTTATAAGAACGGCTCTGAAGCTATAAAAAAAGCGAAGTAGTTGGATGTGAAAATTCCGGGGGAGGGAACCATGCTTAATCTTAACAGTGATGATATTAACTTGTATTTACATAAAAACATAGATAATATATACAGCAAAGTAATATCAGCAGCTAAAAAGAATAAAGGTAAGGAAGAGAATTTCAGGACAGAGTTTGCAATAATAATCAATGACATATTTCGGGATCTGGATATTGATTCTGAGATTAATCCTGAGCAGGAGTATAGTGTAGCCCGAGGCCGGATTGATTCTTTATATGGAAATATAATAATAGAATATAAAGCACCCGGAAGAATAGTAAAGAAAAACCCATCTGCCAATAAACAATTTATAGACCAGGTAAAAAGACAAGTCCAGGGACTTGCGGATAAGAATAAAATACCAAAGGAAAAGATATTAGGGGTTGTATTTGACGGGCATTACCTTATATATGTAAGGTATAGAAATGAAATATGGAGCGTCTCAGAGGTCTTAAAGGTTGACAAAGAATCATTGGAATTGTTTTTGAAGAGATTGCTTTCTTTAAGCATTGAAAAAAAGGCATTGACCATAGAGAATTTATTAAATGATTTTAGTTCAAATAGTGAAAGGACAAAAAAATTAGTTGAAGTCTTTTACAGCAAGTGTGTGAATAATACTTCTTACAATAAACCTAAATTATTATTTGAGCAGTGGAAGCATTTATTCAGAGAAGTCTGTGGTTATGACTTTGACACTTTGGACTTAAAGATTCAAGATTTGAAAAAACACTACAATATTGGTGAAGAAAAAATCAAGGTAGATTGCTTGATTTTTTCCATACATACATACTTCGCATTAATAATAAAGTTTTTAACTATTGAGGTTTTAACATATTTATCAAACAAAAAAAATGAAGGTCAGTCAAGTCCAAATTAGTGTGTAATTTTCCTCGGTCGTCGGTTAACCCCT
>DUNY01000474.1 GCA_012839145.1 Thermoanaerobacterales bacterium | reverse complement strand
ATGATATGCTGACCTCAACGATTCTTGCCACTAAAGCAAAAATAATCGTTGTACCTGCCATGAATGTAAATATGTATGAAAATACCATAACACAGAAAAACATCACATCTTTAAGAACACATGGCATTACTGTGTTGGAACCGGAAAAAGGACAGTTGGCTTGCGGATACACTGGAAAGGGCAGGTTTCCTGAACCAGGGAATATTGTGGAACAAATTGAGATTATATTGGCAAAAGAAGATGGTGATTTTAAAAACAAAAAATTTTTGATAACAGCAGGCCCCACTAGAGAACCTATTGATCCGGTAAGATTTATTACCAATCATTCCTCTGGGAAGATGGGTTATGCTCTGGCTGAAAAGGCGATCCGTCGTGGAGGGGATGTCATACTGGTTTCCGGCCCCACAAATCTTATCCCTCCCTTAGGCCTGTGTAAGTATATTTCCGTTAACACAGCCGAAGAAATGTTTAAAGCTGTAATGGAACACTATCTTCAGGTCGATGTTGTTATAAAGTCAGCTGCCGTGGCTGATTTTTCACCCAAACATCGTGAGTTGGAGAAAATAAAGAAACAGGATTTTAACATGAATATAGAACTTAAAAAAAACCCTGATATCTTGCAAGAGTTAGGTAACAGAAAAAAACGGCAGATACTGATAGGATTTGCAGCTGAAACCAGTGATGTAACTACAAATGCACAGGATAAAATGAAACGAAAAAATCTCGATTTTATAGTGGTAAATGATCTGATGCAAGAGGGAGCGGGGTTTGCCGAAGATACAAATATCGTAAAAATACTACATAAAGACGGTCGAATTGAAGAACTGCCCAAGATGTTAAAAAAAGACTTAGCTGATAAGATCTTAGACAGGGTGTACTTATGTTTGCAGCAAAATCAGACACTTTAGGGCTTTTTATTTTTAAGGGGGAGGTTTTTTGATTATTACTGCTTCAGTGGCTGTAGATGTGAAGCATCCCAGAGCCAAAAAAGAATACACTTATCTTGTTCCCGAGAGACTTGCCTCCTCGATGAATATAGGTGATTTGGTAAGGATTCCTTTTAATAATATAAAATCATACGGTGTTGTTACGGGTCTTTTCGATTCCATGGAAGAAACAGCTGATTATAAGCTTAAGGAAGTTATAAGTAAAGAAGCTGTATCTCTTTCTGCGGAACTTGTAGATTTATCAAGGGCGCTAGCTAAATATTACGGCACTCCTATAATAGATTTTTTAAAACTCATGCTTCCACCGAAAGTAAATATAAAAAAGGAATCAGTTTATTCTATTTGCTCTACTGATAAGGTCATATCCAGTAGGGCATTTAATCAAAAAAAAGTATTTGAATTTATACTAAATAATGGAACTGTCACTGCCAATCATATATCGGTAAGTCTTAATATTTCCCTTTCATCAACAAGGTCAGCTCTAACGGCTTTGATTAAAAAAGGAATAATTAAAAGGGAATATAGAGCAGTTAGGAGAACACCCAAGGTTATTAGCGACGAGAAGAGTTATGGACATATCAATTTAACCATGGAACAGCAAAAAGCGGTAACTACAATAATCGAGAATTATTTTAGCTCTAAAAAAACAACTCTTGTTTACGGAGTTACTGGCAGCGGAAAAACGGAAGTTTATATTAGAGCTATAGATAGGGTAATACAAGAGGGAAAAAGTGCTCTTATGTTAGTTCCTGAGATATCATTGACACCTCAGATGCTATCAATATTTCGCAGAAAATTTCCCGGGCAAACAGCCGTCATACACAGCAAACTTTCACTGGGGGAAAGATTTGACGAATGGCAAAGAATATATTCAGGCGAAGCATTGGTAGTTCTGGGAGCTAGGTCGGCCATATTTACACCTATAAGAGATTTGGGAATAATTATAATTGATGAAGAACATGAGACATCTTATAAAAATGGAGAACATCCTTACTATGATGCACGGACCGTTGCCAGATTTAGGACAAAAAATCAAAACGCCATGTTAGTTTTAGGAAGTGCCACACCTTCGGTTGAATCCTACTATAAAGTTGCTATGGGTGAATATTTGCTTGTCAAGTTAACAAAAAGGGTTTCAGGAAGACCTTTGCCAAAGTTAGAAATAATAGATATGAAACAGGAAATGAAGTCCGGTAATCGCCATATATTCAGTCGGAAACTATTATATGGCATGAAGAACACATTGGAAAGCCATAAGCAGGTTATACTGTTTTTAAATCGCAGAGGGCACTCAACCTTTGTTATTTGTCGTGATTGTGGGTTTGTGTTAAAATGCAAATACTGTGATATTTCTTTGACATATCATTTTGAAGATAAAAGTGCAAAATGCCATTATTGTGGATACAGTGTAAAAGCTCCTGATCTTTGTCCAAAATGTAGAAGTAAAAACATACGTTATTTCGGAGCGGGAACGGAAAAAGTGGAACAAGAAGTAAAAAGGATTTTCCCTGAATACCGGACTCTTCGAATTGACTCAGATTCCACCTCTAAAAAAGGCTCCATGGAAAAAATGCTATGGAAGTTCAAAAAAGGTGCGGCTCAAATACTGATAGGCACTCAGTCTGTAGCTAAAGGCCTTGATTTTCCCAATGTTGCATTAGTGGGAATTATAAGTGCCGATACATCTCTAAATATGCCGGATTTTAGGTGTGGTGAGCGCACTTTTCAAATGATAACTCAAGTAGCAGGGAGAGCTGGTAGAGGCAACACCCCCGGTGTGGTGTATGTCCAAACATATGCCCCTGAGTCCTTTGCCATCAAGGCGGCCTGTGATCTTAATATAACCGGTTTTTATCAAGAAGAGCTTAAAATTCGCCATAAAGCTCTTTATCCCCCGTTTTGTCACATGCTAAATATCACATTCAAGGGACGCTATGAAGATATGATAAAAAAAGAGGCAGATAAGGTAAAAAAAATGTTAGTCGAAAAGTACAAAAATCACATAGAGATTTACGGGCCTGTTCCCGCACCTAGGTCAAAGATCAAAGATAATTACAGGTACAATATTTTATTAAAAAGCAGACAATTACAAACCTTAATCCAAACCTGTGAGTACATGCAGGCTTTAAATAAGAACAGTCAAGTTGACATGGCTTGGGATATGGACCCACAGGACTTGCTATAGGAGGAATTATTATGGCACTCAGAAATATCAGAGAATATGGTGATGAAGTTTTAAGAAAAAACTGCAGAAAGGTAAAGGTGTTTAATGAACGCCTGCATACTCTCATATCCGACATGCTTGAAACTATGAGTAATGCTAACGGCGTAGGGCTTGCAGCACCGCAAGTTGGTATTTTAAAAAGAGTTGTAGTCATAGATGTGGGAGAAGGACCGATTGTGCTTATAAATCCCGAAATTATTGAAAGTGAAGGAGAAATAATCAAACCTGAGGCATGTCTTAGTGTACCAGGTATCGTAGGTGAAGTGCCTCGACCAAGGAGAGTAAAAGTAAAAGCACAGGATAAATGGGGAAAACCCTTTGAAATAGAAGGGGAAGAACTACTGGCAAGAGCATTATGCCATGAGATAGACCATTTGGAAGGAGTACTTTTTGTAGATAAGGCAATCAAATTTTTAGAACCTGACAGTGAGGGATGAAAATGAGAGTTGTATTTATGGGCACTCCTGAATTTGCTGCCACACCACTTAAAATGTTGATAAAAGAACAAACAGACATTAGGGCAGTGGTTACACAACCAGATCGACCAGTAGGGAGAAGAAGGATAATCACTCCACCACCGGTAAAAACACTGGCTTTGCAATATGATATTCCCGTTTATCAGCCTGAGAAGGTAAAAGAAGAAGAGTTTATAAGTACACTTGCTTCACTAAAGCCCGATATAATTACCGTGATTGCGTATGGACAGATACTGCCAAAGCGGGTGCTTGAAATACCTAAAATTGGTTGTATCAATGTTCATGCTTCATTGTTGCCGAAGTATCGGGGTGCAGCTCCGATTCAATGGGCAGTTATGAATGGCGAAACAGTTACCGGTGTAACCACTATGTGGATGGACGAAGGTTTGGATACAGGAGATGTATTTTTCCAGGAATCTATAGTTATCAAAGAAGAATGGACGACCTTGGACCTTTTTAAAGAATTGTCACATTTAGGTGGAAAGCTTTTACTCAAGACCCTTGCCCATATTAAATCCGGTAATTTGATTCGAAAGCCTCAGGACCATGAAAAATCCACATATGCTCCAATGTTGAAGAAAGAAGACGGAAAAATAGACTGGCTAAAAAGCACTAATGAGATTTACAATCTCATTAGAGGCACATATCCTTGGCCAGGGGCTTTTACTGTAAAGAACGGAAAAGAGATTAAAATATGGCAGGCAAAGCCATATTCGATTGGAAAAGAACCTGTTCCAGGCATATATAAGGGTTTAATAAAGAACGAAGGTTTTCTTGTAGGTACCGGTGACGGTAGTATCCTAGTAACTGAACTCCAGGAAGCCGGTAGGAAACGAATGAAAGCAACGGATTATTTAGCAGGTCATAATATGCAAGAAGGAGATTCCTTTGCTGATGCTTAATCGAAACGGAGAAACCGTAAAAATAAAAAAGAGGATTTTCATCGGTTTACTTTCTGCAAGTATTCTGTTGATTTTAGGAATGATATTGGCAGGAGTCCTTATTTATTATAATAGATTTGGATACTGGTATCGTTATATATTACTAGCAATAATCGCATTTCTCAGCTTATTTATTTTAATAGTCAGCATCGGTCTAACCGGAGTGGTTATGACTCTATGGCATGTTAAAACTTTTTTCGGACTGGAAGGTTTAATGAATACCTCACTGAACATGTTGTTTCCCTTAGCCTTAGCTTTAGGAAAACTTCTAAAAATACCTAAGGATGTTATCAAGAGCTCCTATATAGAAGTAAATAATAAATTGCTTCAAAGCCGACGTTATAATCTAAACTCGGAAAACATACTAATTCTTGCACCTCATTGTTTACAAAAATGGAACTGCCCCTATAAAGTAACAGCCGCTGTATCCAATTGTAGACATTGTGGGAGATGTGATATAGATGGACTTTGGAAGATAAGCAAGGATTATGGTGTGAATTTGGCAGTGGTAACCGGTGGAACTTTGGCCAGAAAAAAGGTAATTGAAAATAAACCTAAAGCTATTATTGCTATAGCATGTGAAAGAGATTTGACCGAAGGCATTTTGGACACAAATCCTTTACCGGTAATGGGGGTTTTAAACATAAGACCGGAAGGACCATGTAAAAACACAAAGGTAGATTTAGTTAAAGTAATCGAAGCTATCGAATTTTTTTTAAAGGGGAAGGAGTTATAAATAATTGTCCAATCCGAGAGAACTGGCAATAACCATACTGGTCAAAACACAGGCAGGGTCGTATGGTAACCTGCTTTTAAACCGATACTTGACTATGAATATGCCACAAAAAAACAGAGCACTGATTACTGAATTGGTTTATGGGGTCATACAGAATAAACTTAGATTGGATTATATAATATCACAATTTTCAAAAATACGGCTGTCAAAGATGTCGCCATTTGTTAAAAATGCTATTAGATTGGGAATATATCAGCTGTTTTTTCTAGACAAGGTGCCGGATTTTGCCGCAGTAAATGAATCTGTTAATTTGGTTAAAATGCACGAAGGTAAAAGAGCTGCAAATTTTACTAATGCAATTTTAAGAAATGTTCTTAGGAAAAAAGACAAGATATCATATCCGAATAGAAATAAAGATATTGTAAAATATCTTTCTATTTATTATTCTTTTCCTACTTGGCTTATAACAAGGTGGCTGGATTTATTTGGTACAGATTTTACTGAGGATTTATGCAAGGCTTTTAATGAGCGACCAAAGCTATGTATTAGGGTTAATACTCTATTGACAAACAAAGAAGAACTACTGAAACAATTGTCTACTGAAGGGGTTAATACTATTCCAGGTCGATTAGCACAAGAAGCCTTATATATCTTAGATTCACCACCCATTAATCAACTTAAAAGTT
>DUNY01000254.1 GCA_012839145.1 Thermoanaerobacterales bacterium | reverse complement strand
GCCTGCGTCTTGCCAAACTCAGCTATGAAGCGGGGCTTATCAGGAGCGTTGATGTGGCTGCTGCCGAAGAAGGTCTAAAACAGGTTCAGTTACAAAGGTCAGGGGTTGTATATAACTACAACTTAGCCCGGCTTAAGCTGGAAAATGTTGTATACTTTTCAGTTTCCTCCGGCGGTTTTATGTAAAAAAGGCTTAAAATACATATGATTTATACTGCAGAAACTTTTTATCGAAGTAACATTCCTTACTAAAATTAAGTATCGATTAAAGCAAATCGTTAGGTAATACTAATAACCAATAATATTACCTAACGATTTTTTATATGTATTACGTGCTAAAAATATTACATTAATATTACAAAACGGTTACAATATCAAGTTACCCTCATAATTTTAACCCTACTTTCGATATTATATGATAGATAAATGGAACACCTTGATTTCCGGAAACAAGGTTCACTTTCAAAAAGAGGAGGGTATCAATGAAGACTTATACTAAGGGTGCAGCGCTGCTATTGGTTGCGATAATGCTTATGACCTTTGTGGCGCCGGTAGCCAATGCAAAATCCGGGGGTATTCCGCCGGGACAACTGAAAAAAATGACGGGGATCCCACCGGGGCAGTTAAAGAAAATAGGTTTTTTGGATGTAGATGATACAATTGAGTGGGCGAGACTCGCCATAGACAGGATGTATGCAAGAGGTATTTTTACAGGATATCCGGGTGATATTTTCAAACCGAAAAATAATGTCACTCACTTAGAAGCCATCATTATGTCTCTGAGAGTCATGGGCTGGGAAGAAGAAGCCAAAAGAACTAAGATTAATGATAATGTTAAGAAAATCAATCTTGGATGGAACGATGCTTATTACTATGTGGCTTTGGCCGTAGAAAAGGGTCTTATTAAGCCGGAGGAATTAAAAGGGTTTAACCCAAACACTCCTGCAAAGCGCTATGAAGTTGCTCGATACATAGTAAGAGCGCTGGATATGGAAGATGAAGCAAAAAAACATATGAAAGAAAAGCTTCCCTTTAAAGATGCCAGTGCCATTCCTAAGGATGCCGTAGGGTATGTATATGTCATACTTGATTTAGAGCTGATGAAGGGTGATAACAACAATAAATTTAAACCCCAGGAGCCCATTACCAGGGCTGAGATGGCGGTAATGTTGAACAGACTTGACGGATCTTTTGAACCGGAAGAGAAAAATCAATTAGTTGGCACCATAAAGGACATTGACCTTGATGACCTGACAATAACCGTACAGAATTCTTTTGGCACGAAGACTTATGATCTGTTGGAGAAGACGCCGGTTTATGTGGATGGTAAATACCGTAGTCTTGATGATTTAAAAGTCGGAGATAAGATTGAACTGGTGCTTGATGAAGATAAATATGTAGTATTTATCCAACTCATTGAAAAAACTGACCGAATAACAACAACTGCCAAAGGCTTGGTTGTAGATGTGAATTCCTCAAAGAAATCAGTAACCTTGTTTACTTATGGAAAAAGCCAAGAAGGATTTGTAGGAACACTGAAGGTTAGCAACATCGAAGGGCGGCATTATGAACTGGAGACCGAACGAGGCCGTTATGTGCTAATCGGTGATACTGATGACCTGGAAGACTATGAAAACGAGAAAATTGTAGTTTTGGGGAAAACAAGCGGTGATGTATCTATCTACATGAGAGGGCCGTTAATTGATGTAAAAGATTTTTATCCCGTAAAGTCAAAATATACAACAACGTTTTACATCGATGGTAATACGAAAATTACTGTTGACGGTGAAAGAGCGGGGCTTTTGAATATAACGGAAGGAGATTATGCCGAGATAAAAGCCGAAGATGATTTAGCTACTGTAATTAAAGCAGTAACACCTGAGGAACCGAAAAAAACAATAATCTCCGCCCAAGGGCTTGTTGCCCAAATAAGTAAAAGAACCATTTCTGTAGTAACATATATAAAAGATTCTAATGAAGGTTTTGTAGGAACATTAAGGGAAAATGATATAGGTGGCCTTCATTATGAACTGGAAACAAACCAGGGTACATTTGTATTAAAGGGTAATATAAAAGGATTAGATAACTACGTGGGGGAAGAACTTGTAGTTAAAGGGGAACTGAAAGATGAAATATCCATATTTATGAGGGGCTATTTCATTGATGTGGATAAATATTATCTGCTTAGAAATCGTGATTATGTGACCTTTGACGTGGATGACAGCACAAAAATCATTGTCGACGGGGTTAAAGCCAAGCTTTCTGAAATAGAGGCAGGAGATTTTGCCCAAATCCGTGCAGATGAAGATAATTTTGCCAAAGAAATCAAGGTAAACAGCTGTGAAGACAGAATAAGAGAATGGGAAAGAGAAAGAAAAACCACAAGGGATGGTAAAATTAAAGGCAAAGTGGTTTCTATTAATTTAGGAACCCAATGGCAGCTGACCATACGAAACGATGACGGCCAATTTACCTTAATTATTGATAAAGATGTTAAACTTGAAGGTTTAAAGAGCTTAAAGCATGTCAAAAGAGGTATGGAATTAGAACTTTCGATAAAAGACGGAAAGATTATAGAGATTGAAGTGGACGATTAACCTACGAAGTAAAAAAAGAGCGGATTTTTCCGCTCTTTTTTTACTTCATAGGTTACTTCTCACGTTTATTCGTATTTCAAAAAACCTGATTTAAGATATTTAATAACTTGCAATAAAACATTGTTTTCCGAAAAACACACTCTTTGTCAAAATAATGAGAGAAC
Source organism: Thermoanaerobacterales bacterium (assembly GCA_012839145.1). Classification (GTDB taxonomy): domain Bacteria; phylum Bacillota; class Thermosediminibacteria; order Thermosediminibacterales; family Tepidanaerobacteraceae; genus DUNY01. Next base: position 4,301 of record DUNY01000254.1, on the reverse strand, counting down.
AGTCTCCATTGACAAAATTGATTTAAAACTTTATAGTAATATATATATTGTTGTATATACAATCAAAAATGGGGGTAACTTCATGGACAGTATAGTCATTGCATGTGAAACATTAAAGGATGAATTAAACGCGGCTGTTAACATTACTGGATCGCGACTGCCTATTATTTGGATAGATTCAAAGTATCATCTAGATCCCGGAGGACTACGCAAAAAACTTCAACAAGAAATAGATTCTATCACAAATGTGAAAAATATTTTACTTGCTTTCGGGTGCTGCGGAAATGCTTTAATAGGGATCAAAGCGACTACGGCTAACCTGATTATTCCCAAGACTGACGATTGTATTTCAATGGTATTGAGTAAGCAAGGTGAAAAATTTAAACGCTTAAAAAAGACATACTTTTTGACTAAAGGGTGGATTGAGTCCCCGAGAAGTTTAACAGAGGAATATACTAGGGCTGTTACACGATATGGTAAAAGAAAAGCCGAACGAATTTTTAAATTAATGCTAAACAGTTATAAATACTTAATGCTTATCGATACAAAATCCTATGATGTTAACAAATATGTCTGTAAAGCACAAAAGATAGCTGATATAACAAACCTTGAACTTATAATTGAAAATGGAGGAATATGGTTTTTAAAAAAATTATTAACAGGGCCTTATGATGATGACTTTTGTATTATACAAAAAAACGATGAGGTTAGGATTAGCCATTTTGGATATGATAATGTGGAAAATGTAAATCAAGCAATTAACTTAATATAAGTTATGTAGATACCTTTTTTATATTCATTATATATTATTTAAAATAACAGGAGAGAATGTTCTCCTGTTATTTTAAATTTTTCCCGAGCATCTAAATAACAAATAATATTATGTTGATAAGTCATCATTATTTTCGGAGGCATTTTGTTTTAACTCTTTAGAGGCTTTTTTGAATTCCTGTAAACTGTTACCGAGGGCTTTTGCGATTTCGGGCAGTTTTTTCGGTCCAAATATAATCAAAACTATGATCAGAATTAATATAAGCTCGCCTAAACCTATTTTGCCAAACATTATTTCACCCCTCTTTCCTAATAAATAAACCCCTAAGCGGATATGGAAGTCCTTTTGCGACCAGCTAATTTTGCCATAAGCATACTAAATTCATACAGCAATAACAGTGGAATTGCCAAAAGAATTTGAGAAATAATATCTGGTGGTGTAAGGATTGCAGCAATTATAAAGATAAAAACAATAGCATTTGCTCTGTTTTCAGACAACAGTTCATGGGAGATTAATCCCAATTGAGCTAAAATGAATACAACAAGGGGAAGTTGAAAGACAATTCCAAATGCAAATAAGATTCCAGAGACAAATGAAACATAGTTACTGAAAGTTATCATCGGTTTTAGATGTGCTGAAGAAAATTTAAGAAAAAAGCTGACTGTAAAAGGTACAATAATAAAGAAAGCAAATATAACTCCCAATGTGAAAAACAAAATGGAACCAACGACAAGAAAAAATGCAGCAATTCTTACCGATTTAGTTAAGCCCGGTATTACAAAGCTCCACAACTGTTGTAAGATTACAGGTATTGATACAAGTATTCCTGACAAAGCAGCAATTTTCAGATTAACTAAAAAAGCTTCGGGAAGGGAAACGAAAACAAGATGTTCTCGAACAGGTGCAGTTATAAATAGGCGTATGCGATCAACAAAGCAATAAGAAGTAATAGTGAATATCACAACAAAAATGAGACATATTAAAAGCCTTATTCTTAATTCCGCCAGGTGGTCATAAATACTTAAAAACCTTTCTTTTGGTTTGTTTTTCAACACCACAGGCTCACTTCCTGATTATTAAATAATTTTGGATAAACCCTCGAGGTCAATAATAAACTCATTTAATCCTTGGATGGCAGCGGCAATTTGTTGGGAGGCAGCAGCTTGACTTTGGGCGAATTGGAAAGCTTTTTGCATTTCTTGACTAATTTGTGACATTTTTTGCTTTATTTCTTCAGTTATTGTTTTAATTTCTTCCACTGAATTGGCACTGCTTTCAGCCATTTTCCGTATTTCAGTGGCTATAATACCGAAACCTTGGCCTTTTTCTCCGGCTCTTGCTGCTTCAATAGCAGCGTTAATTCCCAAAATATTGGAATTTTGTGCTATATTTTTTATAAAAACCAGCAATTTTTCCGTTCTTTGCACATGTTTTTCCATTTCTTCCCGCAATGAATCCACCAATTCCATGCCGTTAGCCAATTCCTGAGCAGAAACTGCCAGTTCCTGGGTGGAAGCGACAATTTCTTCACTTGTAACAGATAAAGATTGAGTAGCTTGTTCAAGTTTTTCTTGATTTTTTAAGCTCATAGCAATTGCTAAGCACCCGATTATTTGCCCATTTTCATCTTTTATTGGAATAGCCACTGATTTAAAAGGAACACCATATAATTCTTTTGGTATGACCGACGTTTGGATATTTCCTGATTCTATTGCCTTCATAATACCACCGGTTTCAGATATTTTTGCTCCTTCTTGCTGGTGAAGGTGCTCCAAATCCTCTCCGGAGTACTCTGCTAAAAAACACTTTCTATCTGTAATTGTAATATTACAATCTAAAGGAAAAAGCTTCTGAAAGATTAGAGCCACTTCTATCAATGTATCCAATATAGTGGACTTTTCAGCCACTCCTGTTTGATAATTCATTACCCTACCTCCCCGATTTTGTTTTTTCAATATTAACTATCACATAGATTCCGTTACTATAGAAAAAACTTACCATGAAAAATAGTTTAGCAAGTATAAATATTGCAAGTTTTATGCCAGTTAAACAACCTGGGTTTACAGCTAATAGGGCTAATGATATTAATCAGAAGTTACAAAAATGTATCAAATTTAGTACATTTGCGTTCATTTCTACATACATATATATCATTTTTTGTACAGAAAACAGAACCAAAAATTATACAAAACCGCATTAACATTGGAATATTAAGCTTTCTCATGGAAGCCTGTCTATTGGCACAAATATTGCAATATAATAAAAATTGCTATACTACAAAATATTGAAAGGAGGAATAGTATGTCAAAGACATACAAAATGGGTATTGTAGGTGCAGGAACCATGGGCAGCGGAATTGCGCAAAAAATGGCCCAAGAGGGACTGCAGGTAATCCTTGTTGATATCAAGGACGAGTTTGTGCAGCGAGGATTTAATATGATACGTGATACTTTGCAGGAGGGTGTAGAGCGCAACATATTTACTGTTGAACAAGTTGATGAAATAATTTCCAGAATTCATGGTACCACGAACATGGAAAAATTAGCTGATGTTGATTTAGTAGTGGAAGCGGTGTTTGAAGATGAAAAGGTTAAAGGTGACGTTTTTAAGCGCCTGGATGATATTTGTGAGCCCCATACGATTTTGGCATCCAATACTTCCAGTTTTTATATCCGTAACATGGCGAAATATACAAATCGACCGGATCGTTTTATAGGCCTGCATTATTTTTATCATCCGGCAAAAAACCGTTTGCTGGAAGTGATCCCTCATGAAGGTACAAGCAAAGAAACTATAGAGAAAGCTTTATTAATCGGTAAATTGCACGGAAAAACAACGATACTGGTTAAGGATTCGCCGGGATTTGCCGTTAACAGGTTCTTTATACCTTGGTATGTAGAAGCAATTCGAATACTGGAAGAAGGGGTAGCAAATATTCCTACAATTGACGCGGCTTCTAAAAAAGCTTTCGGTATCGGCATGGGTGTGTTTGAGTTGATGAATGTCAGCGGAGTTCCCATTGGCCTGCATGCAGCTAATACTCTTAGCAAGGAAATCGGTTCATTTTATGCTCCTCCGGAAACATTACGCAAGCAGGTAGAAGACTTGAAAGAAGATTGGGATCTTAGCGGTGAAGTGGATGAATCGAAGTTTGAAATAATCACAGAACGTTTATATGCAGCAATTATGGGTGTGACAGCTACCTTGGTACAAGAGAAAGTGGCCAGTATAGAAGATACTGACAGAGGTGCCAAAGTCGGCTTGCGGTGGAGTTATGGTCCTTTTGAATTAATGAATCGCATAGGTATCGAAAAGGCATATGAGCTTGTCAAAAAAATGAGCGAACGACGTTCTGATTTTAAAATTCCTGAACTACTAGAGAAACAGCTAGCAAAAGGCACTCCATTTGAGTTTAATTTTGTTGATTTAGAAATAAAGGACGATATAGCCTGGATAACCATCAATCGACCTGAAGCCATGAATGCCTTAAATTCCGTAGTTGTTGAACAGTTAGAAAAAAAATTTGACG
>DUNY01000074.1 GCA_012839145.1 Thermoanaerobacterales bacterium | reverse complement strand
GATGGCAGCTGATCTTTATCTCCTACCAAAATGAGTCGGGCACCGGGTCTGATTGCTGACAGCAAGTGGTGCATCAGTATAATATCAACCATTGACATTTCATCTATAATGATAACATCTTCCTCTAAAGGATTGTTTTGATCTTTGCCAAATGCCATGCCGCCTTCTTCATAGGCCTTATATTCCAGCAGTCGGTGGATAGTTTTGGCTTCCATACCCGTAGCTTCAATCATCCGCTTTGCAGCACGACCTGTGGGGGCCGCCAATGCCACTTTTAAATCATGTCTTTTGAATAATTCCAGCAAACTTTGAATTGTTGTGGTTTTTCCCGTTCCTGGACCGCCTGTGATTACTAAAACCCCATACTCGGATGCTTTTTCCAGGGCTTCCCGTTGACGTTGGGCCATTTTTAAACCACTATGTTTTTCTATATTATCTATTACATCATCACTAATATTAAGGGTACTATCTACCATTGCAGCCAATAAAAAAAGCCTGCGGGCCACGGCTGTTTCCGAATAATGAAAAGCGGCTAAATACACATCTTCCCTGCCCCAGGCCCTCTCAACAACAATATCCTTCTTTTCCTCAAGGGCTAAAAAAGCCTGGTTCAAAGGTTCTTTTTCCACTGCCAAAAGTTCTGCGGCTTTATGTAATAGTTCCTCCACTGGTAGAAAAACATGGCCTTCACCGGCTGCCCTATACATGGCATATTTTAATCCGGCGCAAAGCCGTTCCAGTGAATCGGATTCCATACCCATCTTTTGTGCAATTCGATCGGCAGTTTTGAATCCAATACCATATACTTCATCAGCCAGACGATATGGGTTTTCCTTCAAAACTTGGATGGACTTATCTTTATAGTTTTTATATATTCGCACCGCAACACCGGGGCCAATACCGTATTGCTGCAGAAACAACATAATCTCTCGAGTTTCTTGCTGCTGACTATAGGATTCGGTTATCGTTCGAAGTTTTTTATCTCCGATTCCGGATATTTTAAGAAGCTGTTCAGGTGAATTACTCAGGACTTCCAAGGATTTTTCCCCGAACTCTTCCACAATCTTTTTTGCAGTTGCAGGACCTATACCGCGGATTACACCTGATGCCAAATAATTTTCTATATCCCTGACGGTAGCTGGCATAACAGTCTCATAAAACTCAACTTTAAATTGATATCCGTAATTTTTATGCATAGTCCAGTTTCCCTTAAGCTTCAATACTTCTCCCGCCTCAAGGGAAGGAAAATATCCCACCGCAGTCACCAAATCTTGTTCATCTTCTATAGCAAGTTTGGCCACCGTAAAACCGTTTTCCTGATTATAATATGTAATTCTCTCTATGGTGCCCTCCATCTCTACCATATACAGCACCTCAAAGTTTATAATGATCCTGTTCGGTTTATTCTAACATTTTTTGAAAATACGTGCAACTACAACACCTTCCGATAACGTCTTAAAATCCGACAGATTTTGGACCCTCGGAAATAAAGGAACTTGAAGTTATTTGTCGAAATATATTAGTTCAAGCATTATGTAGACAACCCATCTTAAGCTTGCGGATAAAGCTCTAAGAAATGTTTACAAATCTATTGCTATGGAAGCCCTGTTTTGTTGTGATCCTAAAGGTTGGCCCCTACTATAAACTACATGGAGGAAATAATGAGCGTAAAAACAACTGGAAGATCAAGCGCAGTTCCTTTTATCATCCTGTTTTTTATAATATTAATCTCTTGTCTCTTCTTTTTTACCGGTATTTACACAGTTTCGCCGCTGCCGGATGATAAACCGGCTTTGATTATTGAAAACACCGTACTATTGGATGATACACCTTTTATAATTGAGAACAATCAGGTTCTATTATCATATAATATTATAAAAGAGCACTTAGACCCTTATATTTTCTGGGATGCCACCGAAAACAAGATTACCATAACAACTTTTGATAAAACAGTTCGTCTTGCAACGGAGAGCTTGACTGCTATGATAAATACAAAACCCGTGGAAATTTCTTTCCCAGTGAAAACAGTAATTACACAGCCCTACATACCCATTCGGCTTTTAGAGGATTTGTACGAAATTAAAGTTAGAGTTGTTCAAAATAAAGATCGAATAGTCATTGATAAAAACCTGCCCACTCGCAAAATGGGTAAAATAATAACCGATGACGCCATTGTGAAACTTTCACCTACATGGTTTTCAGCCAGTGTTGTTAAAATAACCAAAATCGACGACCTAACAGTATATTCTCTTGAAGACGGCTGGTTTCAGGTCAGAACTCAAGACGGTCTAATCGGATACATCCCGGAAAAAAAACTGGAGGTATTTGACATGCCGGAAAAACCTCACTCTAAGCCTGATCAGCAGCGACACAGCCCCGCCCGGGGTAAACTTAACATGGTATGGGATTACATTCACAAGGTTACACCGGATAAGAGTCAGGAAACAGTCCCTTTAGGTCTAGATATAGTATCACCAACCTGGTTCTCCGTTATCGATGGCCAGGGTACCATCGAAAGTAAAGCTGATATATCCTATATAGAATGGGCTCACAAAAATGATTTGGCAGTTTGGGCACTTATAAATAATGACTTTAACCTGGATATTACCCATGAATTCTTGTCCAGTTCCGAAACACGAGACAAAATCATCCGACAGATTCTAATGTATGCAGAGCTTTTTCGTCTTGACGGCATTAACATTGATTTTGAGAACGTATATCTTAAAGATAAAGATCTTTTGGTCCAATTTGTCAGGGAGCTTACGCCAATCCTACGAGAGGCGGGAATTGTGGTCTCCATGGACGTTACCGTCAAATCCACCAGTCCTAATTGGTCACTTTGTTATGATCGAAAAGAATTGGGTAAAGTGGTGGATTATATGATTTTAATGGCATATGATGAACATTGGGCAACAAGCCCTGTAAGCGGTTCTGTGGCCTCAATAGGATGGGTTGACAGGGGTGTTAGTGCACTTTTAGAAGATGTACCATCGGAAAAAGTCATCTTGGGTTTACCCTTTTATACCCGGGAGTGGGAGGAAACCCCAACGGAAAGCGGCAGTACTGCCGTAAAGTCTAGGGCACTTTCCATGGCTCAGGTTAAACAAATCCTTGAAAAAAATGAAACTCGGATGAGCTGGGATGAAAAAGCCGGTCAGAATTTTGCCTATTACCAAAAAGGGGATTCCATCTTTAAGATATGGTTGGAAGATGAAAGGTCCATCGAGCTGAAAACTGCCCTTATAAAAAAATACCACCTTGCAGGGGCTGCATCATGGAGAAAAGGCTTCGAAGAACCGGAGATTTGGAATGTCCTGTATAATAACTTGAAATTACCGTCAAAAATTTAATTGTCTACATTCATATTTGGGCGGAACATTACAACTTTGTTTCGCCCTTTTTGTTTTGCTCCGAAAAGCATGGCTTTATCAGCCTTATTAATCAAATCTTCCACCGACGCTGCATCAGTTGGATATGAAGCAACGCCCGCACTTATGGTAATAAACACCATTTTTTCATTGTTGACTGTGGCCAACGCAGTTTTTTCCACTACTCTGCGGATGCGTTCGGCGATACCCACAGCTTCAAAGGGTGGAATGCCCGGTAATATGATCGCAAATTCTTCTCCTCCGTATCGGCCGATTGTATCCTTATCCCTTACATTTTTCTTTAAAACATCGGCTAAGTTCTTCAGTATGATATCTCCAATGATATGGCCATACATGTCATTATATACTTTAAAATGGTCCACATCAATTATAACAAGACTGAAAATCACGGCAAACGCATGAAAAATTATCCTAACACAACAATCCTAAAAGGATTTTTAAAAAAATGCCGTTGTGGCAATAAATATAAGATATGCAGTATGTTTGGGGCGCTCTAAACTCAATTGATATGTCTAAAACCATGTTTAGAGCTTATATATTTTTTTAATTATTTGATATAAAACCAAGCAGTCCTTAAATAAGGATATGCCCAGTAGTTTTAACATCTTTTAATCAGTGCTAATACAAGACAATACTTTTTCAAGGTAGCTTAAACTACCTGATGCTTTAAAACGCTTAGCCTTCAGACTTCTTCTCTTTTTTGACTTTTCCAGTTTAAGAATGTTATAAGCAAATTTATGTAACACTGAAAGGTTTTCAGGTGCATGGTCTTTTCTGACTCTTTTTGAATCTTCATTGAATGTAACATCTAATGACCAGTGCATACTTTCTATGCCCCAATGTTTTCTTGCTGCATTGGCAAATTTAGTGGCATCGGCCTCTATGCTACATAGGTAATATCTTGTTTCACATTTCTTCTGGCCGTTTTGTTCACTGTGATATTTGACCATACCTATGGAGGTAAGGTTCTTCCATTCTTTTCTTGCATCCAGCCAGCGAATATTAGATGTGATGTAGTATTTTCTATATTCTATACGACCATGACCTTTATCATAGTTTTGATATGTGTTTATTTTATATTCCTTTTGATATTTTTTGTCTTCGGCTTCTTTGAAAAATTCTACAACTTCTTTATGAAGTAAGGGGTGGTTACCTTTTAAGGCTAATACGTAATTGCCTTTCTTTTTGATTATTTTTTCTGCAATTTCTCTTTGAGTGCCCATTGCATCAATGGTTACTATGTATCCTGCTATATCGAGTATGTCCAGTAATTCGGGAATTGCTGTTATTTCATTACTTTTTTCGGTGGTTTTTACTTGCCCTAATACCATACCTGTTTCACTAAACCATGCGCTGACTATATGGAGTGCT
>DUNY01000375.1 GCA_012839145.1 Thermoanaerobacterales bacterium | reverse complement strand
CATTACAAGAAGGAGGAAAAGTGCGGATTTCTGCGTGGTTTTGCATATAGGCTTCAAATGTATCGAGAATGTCTTTACGCACTTTTTAATTGGAAAAAATATATATAGAATGAATAATTGGGGCGGGTACAAATTATTCAAAGCTACAAAGTCGTGTTGTTGAAGCCGGGGATTTTGTATCTGAAATGTTTTCGCAAAATATTATGAAGCTTGAGAATTCCATACTGATACAAATCAAATTTCCATAATTTTGACAGAACACTGAATATATGATATTGTAATAAGTGCTAAGTGTACATACTGATCATAGAATTTATTATTCTGTACTGATTGTTTCTAGGGATTATAATAATAGAATATAAAACTTACCTTATTTGGATAATGTTTCAGGAAAACCAAAGGCGTGTAAGAGAGTCAGCTTTTGGTTTCTTTATTTGTATTTATTATAATTTATAAGGGGTGGTGCAAACTTGGTTCATCCTGTCAACCAAGGCGAACGAACTCGATGGAGTTATTCCAAAATTGATGAAGTAATGAATATGCCGGATCTTATTGAGATCCAAAAGGATTCTTACAGGTGGTTTCTAGACGAGGGCTTAAGAGAAGTGTTTGAAGAGATTTCCCCTATAGAGGATTTTACCGGCAATTTGGTTTTAGAATTTATTGACTATAAAATAGAGGACGAGCCAAAACATACAGAAGATGAAGCAAGGGAAAGGGATGTGAACTATTCCGCGCCTCTCAAGGTGAAAGCAAGACTCATAAATAATGAAACCGGGGAAGTCAGGGAACAGGAAGTATTTATGGGAGATTTCCCACTGATGACGGAAAACGGCACATTTATTATAAATGGTGCCGAACGTGTTATAGTAAGTCAGTTAGTCCGCTCTCCCGGTGTGTATTTTCATAGTGAGAGAAATAAAAGCGGACGTGAACTTTTTTCCGGGCAGATTATTCCGGAACGGGGTGCCTGGATCGAACTGGAGATAAACTCAAGGGATACTCTGGATGTAAGAGTAAACAGGTCAAGGAAATTTCCCGCAACTGTACTTCTGAGAGCACTCGGATGTGGTTCCAATGGACAGATTTTGGAACTTTTAGGTGAAGAAGAAAGGCTTATCTATACCTTTGAAAAGGACAATACAGAAAGTGAAGCAGAAGGTCTTATTGAATTGCATAAGAGACTAAGGCCGGGGGATCCGCCAACGGTGGAAAATGCAAAAGGCTTATTACAAACCATGTTTTTTAATAGAAAGCGTTATAATCTTGCTAAAGTAGGCCGCTACAAATTTAATAAAAAGTTAAAACTAAGTAATCGAATAGTGGGGCACATTAGTGCAGAAAATATCGCCGATAAAGAAACGGGAGAAATAGCTTTAAAAAAGGGTGAAAGAATCACCAGAGATAAAGCAAGGCTTTTAGAAAGACTTAAAACAAAACATGTAAAAATACGAATTCCGGAAAGTGGCATAGATGGTAGTAGCCCATCAGAATCAAAAAAGCAGACGGTAAAGGTGCTATGTAATGGATACTCCAAAGATGATGATAAGATCTTTAAAACCAAAAAACATGTGACACCGGATGATATAATGGCTACAGTTAACTACCTGTTAAACCTGCCCTATGGTATTGGAAACATTGATGATATTGATTATTTGGGCAACAGACGTTTAAGATCGGTGGGTGAGCTTTTAAAAAATCAGTTTAGGTTAGGCCTTTCCAGAATGGAACGTGTTGTAAAAGAAAGGATGACCATCCAGGATGTAGATACCATTACTCCAAAAAGGCTTATCAATATTCAACCGGTGGTTGCTGCCGTGAAAACGTTTTTCGGCAGCAGTCAACTAT
>DUNY01000266.1 GCA_012839145.1 Thermoanaerobacterales bacterium | reverse complement strand
TCCAATTAGAAAACCCACTGTAAATCCTAATACAAATCCCCTAAAAAATATTACTATCAGTATAAAAGGAAGGCCTACCACGGAAAGGCCAAGTATTATCAATAAAAAAGCGGTTTTAAAGTTATTTGACAGAGATAAATAAAAAATCGAAGAACAATCTAACGAAATATTGTTGATGTTGGCTAAAAACCCGTTTATAAAGCTTAATATATCTTCAATTTGAATGTCTGACATCAAATTTACAGTAATGCTGCCCACAATAATACCTGCAATCAATACGACACTCAAAAAAATATATTGGACTATATTTTTTCTTAGATATTCTATCAATATTTTGGGGAAATAATTCATGAAAAAAATCCCCCTTCCGTACATTCCATAGAAAATATTATGCCGGAAGGGACTGGATTATACATTTCTATTTTAAAACTTTGCCATAGAACCCCCCACCGCCCACTTTGAGGTCAAGTTTACCTTCTCTGGCAAGGATTATATTTTCGGCTCTGTGATTTCCCACAATCTCAGTCAATTGTTTCATATTAGCATTGTGAATTACATTCATTTCTGTGCCAAAATATGAAAGTAATTTTTCGATTGTTTTTTTGCCAATTCCAGGAATAAATTCTAAAGGAATGTGGTAATTATATGAAGGTCTATGTCTTGGATGAACAGGTGTTTCAAAGTCAGCTATGAGAGTTATCCTGTCAAGCACACCGAGAGTCACCGCTTCATTGTTGCAAATCGGGCATTTCGTAACTGGAGGAGTTTTTCCTGCTATATAATTGCAGGCAGGACAAAAAGTTCTGTGATACTTGCCGAGTTTTGGACTTAAACCGTAATTAGCCATAATAAAATTATCATCCTTACATCTTAATGCTGAAAATATGTGTTTAAAATCCGGGAATCTTAACTTCATTTTGTTGTATTCCCTTGCTATTTTCTCCAATGAATGGGCATCTGAGTTGCTTAAAAATGTTTTTGTAGAAAGTTCATTAATAGTATCGGCAAAATGCGTATCAGCACTCAACCCTAATTCTACCGCCGCAATACCATCCAATTTATCTTCAAAGGCCAATGAAAGCCTATCGTAACAATTGCCGTAAAAACTTTTAAAAGGAGTAAAAACATGTGCTGGTATCAGTTCACCTCCTAAGCTTTGCACTTTTTTAAATAAATCTTTAGCACAAAGGCGTGCCTTTTGAGAGCTTAAAGATATATTGGTTATGTACTCGGAGATTATTGCAGAAAATTCTTTCATTTGTTCATAATATGGAAAAAAAGCAATACTATGGGCCGCACCCCTATTTTCCGTTGTTTCAATTTCCGCACCAAGTACAATCGTAAGCCTGTCTTTATATCTGAGGCCTCCCCCGGCTAATGGTGTTACCTCTCCAATTTCAAGTTGCTCTGATATTTCCTCGAGGACATACGGTGAAGCACAGTCTACGATACCTACAATATCAAGACCTTTTTTATTAAGACAAAAATCAAAAATATTGCTAAGGGTTAAGCTTTTAGAAGCAGTGATCTTTACAGGGTGTTTTTTAGCTTGACCTACGTGAACATGTAAATCGGCGAAAAATTCCATTATAAATCACCTATTATCAGAGGATATGTTAAAAGCAATCCAGCGATTGTTTTGCCGTCAACAATTCGGCCACTGTGAACTTTTTTAATAGCTTCCTTAAAAGGTACCCTTACTGACTGTAAATACTCATCGAAATCTGCCTCTCTGAATTTTTTCTCCAAATTCCTTGCTAAAAATAAGTATATTATTTCATTTGAAAAACCGGGGGAGCTATAAAAACTTGTAATATATTTTATATCATGGGGATAGTATCCGGTTTCTTCCATTAATTCTCTTTTAGCACACATTTCTTTTGATTCACCTTTTTCCAGTTTCCCTGCAGGTATTTCCAAAAGCTCTTTTTCTATAGGTTTTCTATATTGTCTCACCATGAATATGTCATTGTCTCCATTTACAGCTACTACTGCAATAGCACCCGGATGTTCCACAATTTCACGTGTGGATTTTCTCCCGTTTGGCAGTATAACTTCATCCAAGCGAAGTTTAATAAATCGACCGGAAAAGATATTCTTAGAATTCAATGTAGTCTCGTAAAACCTCATTTTTTCATCTCCTGGTATAGCATATTTTTATTACATATACATATACTATTTTAAGACAATTTTAAGGAGAGGTAAAGATGGAGTATATAATTACGACTAATCAGGTCTTTTTAATTGGTACAGCTCAAGAAATCAAAGAGTTTTTAAAAGAAAAAGCAAAAACTTGTAAGACTGTTAAAGATATAATTATTTCAGAATCTCGTTTCGACTTAAAAACTTCTTGTAAATAAAAACACCTCTGACTTATTGGTAATTTCAGTAAAGTTTGAGGTGTTTTTAGATAAAGTAAGGTAAAGTTTTTTATCCCTAGGTGTTCTTGTGAACCTATGGTTAGAACAATAATCTATCCAACTTTAAGCTCCATTCTCAACTTATCGGAGATCATTGCAATGAATTCGGAATTAGTGGGTTTACCTCTTTCCTTAGTAGTAGTGTATCCAAATAGATTGTTTAGAGTCTCCACACAACCTCTGCTCCATGCTACTTCAATAGCATGTCGAATAGCTCTCTCAACTCGGCTGGGAGTTGTGTTATATTTATTTGCAATATTGGGGTATAGCTCCTTGGTTACAGCTGAAAGTAGTTCTACATTATTGATTACCATATAAAT
>DUNY01000233.1 GCA_012839145.1 Thermoanaerobacterales bacterium | reverse complement strand
CCGGTTTGCCGTTAGCAATTGTGCGTCCGTCTACTTTGACTACAGGGATTGCTTCTGCTGCCGTGCCTGATAGGAAACACTCATCAGCTGTGAAAACTTCAAATCTCGTAAAGACTTTTTCTTCCACTTTCACCCCGATTTTTTCTGCTAATTCCATAATTGCATCCCTGGTGATTCCCACTAATATTCCAACATAAGGTGGAGGAGTAATCAAAACCCCGTCTCGAACTATAAAAATATTATCACCTGTACACTCTGCAACATAATCTTCAGTATTTAGCAGCAAGGCTTCCGGCACTCCGGCTAAATTTGCTTCTATTTTTGCCATAATGTTATTTAAGTAGTTTAGGGATTTCATCTGAGGATTCACGCCCTCAGGACGATTTCTTCGAGTTGCCGCTGTTATGATTTCCATTCCTTCATTGTAAAGCTTTTCAGGGTAAAGCACGATTTTGTCAGTAATACATATAATAGTGGGTTTTTGACACTTCCCCGGGTCAAGACCTAAGTCACCGGTTCCACGGGATACCACCAATCTTATATAGGCATCTCTGAGCTCATTCTTGCGTAGGGTTTCCAATACGACTTCTGCCATTTCTTCTTTTGTAAGAGAGATGTCAAGCATGATTCCCTTTGCCCCGTTATACAACCTATCTATGTGCTCCTTTAGCCTGAAAACCTTACCGTCATACGCCCTTATTCCTTCAAAAATACCATCCCCATACAAAAATCCGTGATCAAAGACAGAAATCTTCGCTTCTTCCTTTGGAAAATATTGACCGTTAACATAAACTTGAATACTCATCTGAATAAGTTCCTCCTTTATACAATATATTGATTATTTTTTGTGCACAAGAATAACCTGCAGCTTAGTTTGTGAAATATTTAAGATGAATGTCAAACTAACCTCCGAATTAAAATAATTATTAATCAATGCCCAGCATTTCATTTATTGCTTTACCGGCCGGAACCATTGGCATGACATTTTCCTTGGGATCTATTTTAACATCTATTATTGCAGGCGCTTGAATTTCCATTGCTTGCTTTATCACTTTGGGAAGGTCACTTTTTTCTGTGACTCCGTAACCTTTTACTCCACAGCCTTCAGCTAATTTCACATAGTCAGTTTCTACCTCATCCAAATGCACATATGAATATCTTTCGTCGAAGAACAATTCCTGCCATTGCCGCACCATACCAAGGCTTTGATTGTTAAATATCACCGTAATAACCGGAATATTGTATCTGGCTGCTGTTATCAGTTCATGACAATTCATCTCAAAACTGCCATCTCCTGCAATATTAAACACAGTTTTATCCGGTCGACCAAGCTTAGCTCCCAATGCCGCCGGCAATCCAAAACCCATTGTCCCCAGCCCTCCTGAGGAAATAAAACTTCTATTCTCTTTGAATTTATAATACTGTGCAGCCCACATCTGAAGCTGTCCCACTTCGGTGGCAATTATTGCTTTACCTTCGGTTTGTCGGCAGATCTCTTCTACGACGTACTGGGGCTTTAAACCCTTATTACAATATTTCAAGGGATAAGAATTCTTCCAATTCATTACTGTTCTTAGCCATTGTTCATTTTTCTTTGAAGGAAGTAGTTCTAATAGTTCCTTCAAAAACTGTTTTACGTCCCCTTTGATTCCTAAATTGATATTTACATTTTTGCCTAGTTCAGCTGGGTCTATATCAATATGAATGATTTTTGCTTTTGGGGCAAATTTTTTTACCTTGCCGGTAACCCTATCATCAAACCGCGCTCCCAAAGCTAATAGTAGATCGCACTCGGTAATTGCCATATTTGCATAAGCTGTACCGTGCATACCCAGCATCCCCAGGCAAAGAGGATGTTCTGTAGGGAACCCTGTTATACCCATTAATGTAGTTGTTACCGGTGCATTTATTCGCTCGGCCAGTTGTAATAATTCAGCACTGGCATTAGAACTTGTAATTCCACCTCCGGCGTATATAACCGGTCTTTTTGCCTTTTCAATCATCCTGACGGCTTTTTCAACCAAAGCTCCAAAACCCTCAGGTAAATGCTGTTTTGAAGAAAATGTATCTATAAATCCGTTAACATCTTTTTTTATCTCATCTTCGCTTATTTGCTGCGTCATTACATCCTTAGGTAAATCTACAAGTACAGGACCCGGTCTGCCGGTTGTTGCTATATGGAATGCTTCCTTAACCTTTTTTACAATGTCTCTTTTATCTCGAATCAGAAAGCTATGTTTCGTTATAGGTATGGTCACCCCGGTTATATCAACCTCTTGAAATGAATCTTTACCCAAAAGGCCTAAAGCTACCTGCCCGGTAAAGGCCACCATCGGTATGGAATCCATGTAGGCATTGGCAATCCCGGTAACCAAGTTTGTAGCTCCCGGTCCGGAAGTGCTCAGAACCACTCCTACTTTACCCGTTGCTCTAGCATAACCGTCAGCGGCATGTGCGGCTCCCTGTTCATGGACTGTTCGTATATGCCTTATTTTTTTATTGTTGTAAAGGGCATCATATATAGGTAAAGCGGAACCGCCGGGAAAACCGAATATAGTGTCAATGCCCAAGTCACTAAGCGTTTTTAGTAAAAGCTCTGCACCAGTCATTCTCTCACCTTCTTTTAGAGTAATAAATGATTATCTTGATATAATATAAAAATAGACCCTTCACCTAACCTTATATAAAGGGGCGAAGGATCTCGCGTTACCACCCTGAATTCATTTACACCTCACGGTATAAACCTCTCTAGGTACGGGGCATCATGCCCGATACCCGGCCTCTTTAACGGGGACCCATTTCCCATTGGGAATCCGGCCAGAATTACTTTCAATTTCACCCTGGCAGCTCCGAGACGATTTTCGCCAGCAATTTCAAACATCGGTTTTCACCTTCTCCGACTCTCTTTAGTCTGAAAAAACCGCTACTCTTCTCTTCACAGCTTTTAAATATATATTAGTCTAGATTATACCATCAAGCGCAAGAAAATACAACTATAAATTTTTAATATATTTTTCTATAATGTCTCCCATTTGTGATGTTGAAACAACTTTTTTCGCTCCAACTTGGATGTCATAAGTCCTATAACCTTCATTCAGTGCTTTTTCTACGGCTTTTTTTACAACCGTTGAAGCTTCCTTTTCTCTAAAGGAGTATTCTAACATCATTGCAGCTGATAAAATAGTGCCTATGGGATTTGCTTTGCCGGTACCAACAATATCAGGGGCAGACCCATGTATCGGTTCATAAAGATATGGTTTTTCATCACCTAAACTGGCTGATGGCAGCATTCCTATGGATCCAGTAAGCACTGAAGCTTCGTCGCTTAATATATCTCCAAATGTGTTCTCCGTTAAAATTACATCAAATTGGCCTGGGTTTAATATGAGCTGCATGGAGCAATTGTCAACATACATGTGATTAAGTTTTACATCGGGATAATCGGTGGCAATTTCGCATACTACTGACCTCCACAGCCTAGAAGTTTCCAAAACATTAGCCTTATCTACAGATGTAAGACATCCCCGCCTGTTTCGGGCTGTTTCAAATGCAAGATGAGTCACTCTCTCGATTTCTTCGTAAGTATATTCCATAGTGTCAAAAGCTCGTATCTTATCTTGAGTTTTTTCTATACCCTTTGGCTTCCCAAAATAAAGGCCGCCCGTCAATTCACGAACAATTAAAAAGTCTAGTTTATCTCCAATAAACTCTTGTTTTATGGGAGATGCGTCATTCAATGTATCGAAAAGAAGTATTGGCCTAAGATTTGCATAAAGTCCAAGACTTTTTCTCAAAAGTAAAATAGCCTGCTCAGGCCGAAGTTCCTTTGGAAGATGATCCCATTTTGGCCCTCCAACTGCTCCGAAAAGAATCGCATCACATTCTTTGCAAAGAGCCAGTGTTTCTTCGGTAAGTGGAACCCCATAGGTATCAATTGACGCCCCACCGGCAAATCCATCTATCAATTGCAACTGTATTTTAAATTTCTTTTCCACTGCTTTTAGAATCTTTACGGTTTCATTAATTATTTCAGGACCAATGCCATCACCGGGAATAAGGGCTATTTTATGCATTTCCGCCCACCTCTTGTGCGTAATTCAAAAGTCCTCCGGCATTTATTATGTTCTTTATAAATTCCGGAAAAGGCCTTGCTTTAAATGTTTCACCGGTAGTTACATTACTAATGATACCCATGTCTGTATTGATCTCAAGGACATCTCCGGTTTTTATGTTTTTAATACAGTCTTCACATTCCAAAATCGAAAGCCCTATATTTATGGAATTTCTATAAAATATTCGTGCAAAGGACGATGCAACAACACAGCTGATACCCGACGATTTAATGGCCAATGGCGCATGTTCCCGAGAGCTCCCACAGCCGAAATTGTTTCCCGCAACGATGATGTCTCCCTCTTTGACTTTTACTGAAAAATCCGGATCTAGGTCCTCCATGCAGTGTGATGCTAACTCTTTGGGATCTGTGGTGGTCAGATACCGGGCTGGGATTATCACATCTGTGTCTATATTGTCTTTAAAAACCCAAGCATTACCTTTAAATATCACTGTCTGTCACCTCCCCGGGATGGGCTATTTTACCTCTTACAGCCGATGCTGCTGCTACTGCAGGGCTTGAAAGATATACCTCGCTCTCAGGGTGCCCCATCCGACCCACAAAGTTTCTGTTAGTGGTAGCAACTGCCCTTTCGCCTTTTGCAAGAATCCCCATGTATCCACCCAGACAGGGTCCACATGTAGGTGTACTTACAACGGCACCGGCCTGGATAAAGACTTCAGTGATTCCTTCTTTTATCATGTCCTGATAAATCTGCTGGGTAGCTGGAATAACTATTAATCTTACATATGGATGCACCTTGTGTCCTTTAATAACCTTTGCCGCCATCCTCATATCTTCTAACCGGCCATTGGTGCATGAACCTATAATTACCTGGTCTATTGCAATATTTTCTGCATCTTCAACATCCACTACGTTTTCCGGAAGGTGGGGGAGGGCAACTTTTGGCCTGATTTTTTCAACATTATAATCTATTATATTTAAATAAACGGCATCGGCATCGCTCATGAAGACCTCATAAGGCCTTTTGGCCCGGTTTTTAACATATTCTAAAGTTGTATTATCGGGTTCCATAATACCGTTTTTCCCGCCGGCTTCAATGGCCATGTTGGCCATAGTAAACCTTTCATCCATAGAGAGATGGCAAAGAGCATCACCTGTAAATTCCATAGCCTTGTATAAAGCTCCGTCCACTCCTATGTCTCCTATAGTATGCAAAATCAGATCCTTTCCGGTAACCCAGGAATTTGTTTTACCATGATAAATAAATTTTATTGTTTCAGGGACCTTAAACCAGCATTTACCAGTCAGCATAGCAAAGGCTAGGTCAGTAGAGCCGACTCCGGTAGAAAAAGCCCCCAGCGCCCCATAAGTGCATGTATGTGAATCAGCACCAATTATCAAATCACCCGGAAGAACAATGCCTTGTTCAGGTAATAAGGCATGCTCTATCCCCATACGTCCTACTTCATAGTAATGTACAATCTGTTGCTCTTTTGCAAATTCCCTTAGGATTTTGCAAAGCTCCGCTGATTTGATGTCTTTGCTAGGTGCGAAATGATCGGGAATAAGAGCGATTTTCTCCCGGTCAAAGACTTTTTGACCCCCGGCTTTTTTAAACTCTTCTATTGCAACAGGCCCGGTTATATCATTAGCCAGGGCTATATCAACTTCGGCCATAATAAGCTCTCCAGGTTCTACAAATCTTTTACCGGAGTGTTTTGCAAATATCTTTTGGGTAATTGTCATTCCCATCTAAACCACCTCCTAAGGTTTACTGTAACCGTTGTTCCACAAAGTCTTGTTCATGGCATTTGTATATGCTATTACACTGGCTTCAATAATGTCAGTACTAAGTCCACGACCTAGAAAAGTTCTTCCGTCTCTCTCTACCTTTACAGTTACTTCACCCAGGGCATCTTTTCCTCCGGAAACAGACCTTATTGAATAATCCACCAGCTTACAGTTCATACCGCACGCCCTTTCCAGTGCTTTATACGCAGCATCGATGGGACCATCGCCGGCAGCCGCCTCCTCAACAATTTTATCCTTTACCTTAACTCTGACAGTAGCAGTGGCAATGGATTTGTTCCCCGTTGAAACTTGGAAACATTCCAGTTCAATCTGTTGAGGCAGTTTCATTACCTGGTCTTCAACAATAGCTTCAATATCCAGATCAGATATTTCCTTTTTCTTGTCTGCCAAGTCTTTAAACCGCTCGAAAGCTTTATTCAGTTCATCCTGCGACAATTCATACCCCATGTCTTTCAATCTTTCTGCAAAGGCATGCCTGCCTGAGAGTTTGCCAAGCACCAGCATATTGGTGGTAAGACCGATGGATTGTGGAGTCATTATTTCATAAGTGGATTTTTTCATTAAAACACCATGCTGATGAATTCCCGATTCATGAGCAAAAGCATTCGCTCCAACAACAGCTTTGTTTGGCTGTATAAAAACCCCCGTTATAGTACTTATCATTTTGCTTGTTCGATAAATATGTTTCGTATTGATATTGTGCTTGACTTGATAAAAATCTTTACGAGTGTCAAGGGCCATTACTACCTCCTCCAAAGCAGCGTTACCCGCCCGCTCGCCAAGACCGTTCACTGCGCATTCTACCTGCGTCGCACCCCAGGTTATGGCTTCTAAGGAGTTAGCCACAGCCATCCCCAAGTCATCATGACAGTGAACACTTACCTTCACTCTGTCGATTTCAGGTATTCTTTCCATAAGTATTCTTATCAAGTTTCCAAATTCTTTAGGAGTTGTATAGCCTACCGTATCGGGTACGTTTATAACAGTAGCTCCTGCTTTAATCGCCGCAGAATACAGCCTACAGAGAAATTCCACATCTGATCTTGATGCATCCTCGGCCGAAAACTCAACATCTTCTACATAGGATTTGGCTCTTTTCACGGCCGCTACTGCCGCTTCTAAGACCTGTTCCTCCGTCATTTTTAATTTATACTTCATATGGATGGGCGAAGAGGCTATAAAGGTATGAATTCGAGGCCTTGCAGCAGCTTTAACTGCCTCTGCGGCGCAATCTACATCTTTAAAATTGGCCCGAGCTAACCCGGCTATGACCGGACCTTTTACATTTTCCGCTATAGTTTTAACTGCGTTGAAATCACCCTTGGAGGCTATGGGAAACCCAGCCTCTATCACATCCACCGAAAGTTTTTCCAGCTGCCTGGCGATTTCCAGTTTCTCCTTAGCATTTAAAGAAATTCCAGGAGTTTGCTCTCCGTCTCTTAATGTTGTATCAAAGATTTCTATTTTTCTGTTCATTTTTTCTATACCCCCTTTTTACGATTATTCTGATTTATACTCTTGGGTATGTTTTCTTTTGTATACTATTATTGTGAGGGCGGCGTAGATACCGCCCCCTATAACGGTGCCTGGGAAGCCTCTGAATAATTCCGGGTTTGTCATTCTGAATGAAACGAGGTAGAGTGAAGGATCCTAAAAGCCGCCCTAACATTATATCCTTCGCTGTCGCTCAGGATGACGATTTTTGTTATTTGCCTAATTTTTCACTTTTTCGGAGCCTTCCCCGACCCCGACACTTAACTTGTTAACTTATCTTGATGCGGCAAAACTGTCTTTTGCCCGGCACTAAGTTGTTAAGTTGTTGTCAGCGGAAACCGATAAAATCTACTACTTCTTTTTGAGCCAAGGCATCATGCTCCTTAGTTCTTTGCCAACTTTTTCAATGGTATGTTCAGCTTCTTTAGCCTGAATAGCTCTGTATACCGGTCTACCGGTTTGGTTTTCCAGAATCCAGTTCTTAGCAAATTTCCCGGTTATGATTTCATCAAGGACTTTTTTCATTTCTTTACGGGTCTCTTCGGTGATAATCCGTTTGCCTACGGTAAAATCACCGTATTTGGCAGTATCACTGACTGAATACCTCATCCAGCTCAAGCCACCTTCATATATCAGGTCAACAATTAATTTCATTTCATGTAAACATTCGAAATAGGCAATTTCCGGCTGAAAACCTGCTTCCACCAGAGTTTCAAATCCTGCCTTGATAAGTTCCGATACACCGCCACATAGTACACATTGCTCTCCAAACAGATCAGTCTGAGTTTCTTCTGTAAAGGTAGTTTCTATGACTCCCGCACGAGTTCCACCTATACCCTTGGCATAAGCCAGTGCAATATCCTTTGCCCTTCCCGAGTAGTCCTGTTCAACTGCGACAAGACACGGAACGCCGCCGCCTTGTTCATAGGTCCTCCTTACCAAATGGCCTGGGCCCTTCGGTGCAATCATGAACACATCAACATATTCCGGTGGAACGATTTGGCTGTAAACAATTGCAAAACCGTGAGCAAATGCTATAGCATCGCCTTCTTTCAGGTTTGGTTTTATTTCCTGTTCATAAACCCGTCCTTGAACGTGATCCGGAATTAATACCATGATAATATCTGCTTCCTTGGATGCTTCTCTGACGGTTTTTACTTTAAGGCCAGCTTCTTGTGCAACCTTCCACGATTTACTGCCTTCATAAAGGCCCACCACTACATTTATACCGCTTTCTTTTAAATTTAAAGCGTGACCGTGGCCTTGACTTCCATAGCCTATAATTGCCACCGTTTTTCCTTCCAATAATTGTAAATCAGCATCGTTATCATAATACATTTTTGCCATTTTAATTCTCCTCCTCAATTTTTATAGAATTTGCACCTCTATTTACAGCGATAATGCCTGTTCTGACCAGTTCCTTTATACCAAAGGGCTTTAAGAGCTCTTCAAAGGCTGATATCTTGTTTTTATCTCCAGTGAGTTCTATTGTCATGGACTTTCGGCTGACATCTACAATATTTGCTCTGAAGATTTCCGCCATATGAATTATCTCCGACCTTACCTGGGGTTCTGCATCCACTTTAATTAAAACCAGTTCCCTTGTAACCGAATCTTCCGGAATGATTTTACTTACTTTTATGACATCCACTAACTTGTTCAGCTGTTTTTTTACTTGTTCCACTATATACTCATCACCTTCTACCACTATGGTAATTCGGGATATATCTGGATTTTCAGTGGTTCCCACAGCTAAACTGTCAATATTAAAACCTCGGCGGCTAAAAAGGCCCGCAATTCTAAACAATACACCAGGATGATTTTCAACTAGCACTGAAATCGTCGTTTTCATATCTTAACCTCCAATCATGTCATTGATGGGAGAGCCGTTTAACACCATCGGATATACATTTTCATCAATATCCACAATGCATTCAAGTAGAAATGGACCTTTTTCCGAAATCAAACTGTCAATAGCACTGAGTATTTCTTCCTGTTTTTGTATTCTCATAGCCTTAAAGCCGTAGCTTTCAGCTATTTTTACAAAGTCCGGCACAAAACCAAAGTGCACTTGGTTATAGCGTTTTTCACAATAAAATTCTTGCAGTTGCCGCACCAGACCCAAACCGCTGTTATTGAACAAAACAACCTTTATAGAAAGGTTATTTTCTACAGCGGTAGCCATCTCTGTAAGGTTCATTTGAAAACTTCCATCACCGCAAATATTGATTATCATCATATCCTCTTGTGCTATTTGAGCTCCAATGGCTGCAGGTAGACCGTATCCCATAGTACCAAGCCCTCCTGAGGAAATAAAAGTGCGGGGTTTTGTAAATTCATAATGTTGGGCAGTCCACATTTGATGACACCCCACCTCAGTGGTAATTATGGCCTTTCCTTTAGTCTTATTTGAAAGCTGCTGAATAAACTCAACAGGATTCAAAAGGTTGTTATCGATATTGGCAATGAATTTTTCTTTCAAGCCAGCAATGTACTCATTCCATTTGGATGGTTTCTTATCCTTTACATTTTTTCCTATTTCTTCTAATATTTGTTTGACATCACCAACAATAGGGGTATGTGCATGAATATTTTTGCCTATTTCAGCCGGATCAATATCTATGTGTATTATCTTAGCTTCTGGTGCAAACCCTTCTACCTTTCCTATTGTTCTATCGGCAAAACGGGCTCCTGCTGCAATTATCAAATCTGCTTCGGTTATGGTTTTGTTGGCTGATGATAAACCATGCATGCCCATCATACCCATATAAAGGGGGTGGTCTGTGGGAAATGATCCCGTTCCCATCAACGTGGTTACTACAGGAATACTACCCTTTTCAGCCAATTTCATTAACTCCTGTTCAGCTCTAGAGGTATTAATTCCTCCTCCTGCGCAAATAACCGGCCTTTGGCATTGATTTATCATTTCTGCTGCTCTTGATATCTGCAAGGGATGACCGATTATATTCGGTTTATATCCTCTTAAGGTCACCTTTTCCGGATATTTAAAATCAATTTTTGTATCGGCTACATCTTTTGGTAGGTCTATCAGTACGGGCCCGGGTCTCCCAGTAGAAGCAATGTAAAAAGCCTCTTTTACGATTCGCGGAATATCATCGGCATCTTTAACTAAAAAATTATGTTTTGTAAAAGGTGCCGTTGCACCGGTTATATCAACTTCTTGAAAAACATCTCTGCCAATAACGGCAGTGGAAACCTGGCCTGTAATGGCAACGATTGGAATAGAATCCATATATGCCGTAGCAATTCCCGTCACTAAATTTGTAGCTCCAGGTCCTGAGGTTGCCATACATACACCCACCTTACCGGAAACACGGGCATATCCGCTGGCTGCATGGGCGGCTCCCTGTTCAGAACGGGTAAGGATATGTTTTATTTTAGAGTAATTGAGAGAATCATATACCGGAAGTATTGCACCTCCAGGATAGCCGAATATGAATTTTACTTTTTCAAGTTCTAATGATCTTATTAAAGCTTGAGCACCGGTAATTTTCATTTACTTGCACCACCTTTCATGAAATAAAAATAATAATGAACCCCTCGTCCCTGAGATTTAACAATCTCAGGGACGAGGGGTTTATCTCGTGGTACCACCCTGTTTTGCCTGCCTTTCGGCTGGCCTCAGGAAGTAGAAGACTACTTCATTTTAACGCAATACTGCGGCATCAGACTACTAAAGTTCGCCCGAGCTGTTCAGGAGCGAGCAAACAACGAATACGATGGACCGGCTTTCACCTTACCCGGCTCTCTTTACCACTTTCTTCGTTATA
Source organism: Thermoanaerobacterales bacterium (assembly GCA_012839145.1). GTDB lineage: Bacteria > Bacillota > Thermosediminibacteria > Thermosediminibacterales > Tepidanaerobacteraceae > DUNY01. The sequence continues at coordinate 6,962 of DUNY01000233.1, read as the reverse complement.
CTCTCCATCATTACAGTTAATATTATATAAACTTTAAAACATTTTACAAAAAACCAACGGTAAAATTCCAATAGGAACTTGCCGCTGGAGCTTTTTATTCTCACGGTGTTCTAAGGTAACCTTAGATTGTACCGCTCGGTCGCAGACGCCTACTTTGGACGGAACCCTAGGTACACTTCCTAATGAGATGACAAACATATTGATATTTTGGTGTTGCTATGTATTTTATCATGATTTTCAATTATGTCAAGGAGTATTTTTCTTTTTTGTAAATTTTATAGATTGAAAGTTTTAAGATTTCATATGAAGATATGTAATAACGATTTATTTTTCTTCTTAAACTATGTGCACTCGGATTAAATTGGTAGTGCCCGAAACATTGACAGGAACTCCCGCAGTTATAACAACCAAGTCACCTTTTTTAACCATTCCGGAGCTCAAAGCTCCTTTCACAGCTTCAATAAACATTTCATCTGTTGATGAAGTCTCTTTAACTTTAAGAGGTATTACACCACGGACAATCTGCAGTGTTTTTATGACTTTCTCTTTAAAAGTTACAGCAATAATCGGAACTCCCGACCTGAATTTTGCTACAGCTCTGGCAGTATAGCCGGACTTTGTGGATGTGATAATCGCTTTGGCGCCAAGCTCCGAAGCTATGGAACAAGTTGCATGACTTATAGCGTCAGTTACCGACTTTACATCTATTGCCCTTTGTTTTACATGTTCTATAAGGGCTTGATCTGCTTTTTCCGCTATACTTGCCATCATCATTACCGATTCCACAGGGTATTTCCCTGCAGCGGTTTCTCCGGACAGCATAATAGCGTCAGTTCCGTCAAATATGGCATTGGCTACATCGGTAGCTTCAGCCCTTGTTGGCCTTGGGTTTCTTATCATGGAATCAAGCATCTGAGTAGCGGTTATAACCGGCTTTCCTGCAAGGTTACACTTTTCAATTATCCGCTTCTGAACTAGGGGGACCTCTTGCACAGGAATTTCAACACCCAAATCCCCACGTGCTACCATTATTCCATCAGCTGAATTGATGATTTCATCAATATTTTGAACGCCTTCGCGGTTCTCTATCTTAGCAATGATGTGAATATCACTTCCTCCGTTTTCCTCTAATACCTTTCTTACTTCCTTTACATCGGCGGCTTTTCTGATAAAAGATGCCGCTATGAAATCCGCTCCAATCTCTATGCCGAAAATAATATCCTCTATGTCCTTTTCAGCTAACGCAGGTAAGGTTAAGGATTTGTTGGGTATGTTAACACCCTGCCTGTCGCTTAATTCCCCGCCGTTTAAAACGGTGCATATAACCTTATCACTTTGTATTTTGTTGACCTGAAGTTCTATTAGCCCATCAGCCAGAAGTATCTTGTCTCCCGGGCTTACTGTTTCAGATATTTCATCGTAGTTTACAAAAACCTCTTTATTATTACCGATCATAGGTTTGGAAGTAATTATGAACTCCTGATTTTTTTTCAAAGTTACTTTCCCGCCGAAAAATGTTCCCAATCGAATTTCAGGTCCTTTAGTATCTAGCAGTAGAGCAACATCGACTTTTAACTCCTTACAGGTTTCGCGCAGGACCTTAATTCTCTTGGAATGCTCCTCATGATTACCATGAGATAAGTTGATACGAGCAATATTCATGCCTGCCCGTATCAGTCTGGTTATAGTATGTTTATCTTGACTTGACGGCCCAAGAGTACAAACAATCTTTGTCCTGAGCATAAAAATCACATCCTTAAAATGATAATATATCCGCCAGTTCATATAATTCCATATCCAATGGTTTTGTGGTTGCAAGCACCTTTTCTATATCCGTTAAAACCAATTCACCGTTTATAAGACCCAGCATTTTATCTTTTACATTTTCTTTTAATAAATCGACTGCTTTTCCACCAAAACGGCTTGCTAATATTCTGTCATAGGCTGAAGGAGTGCCACCTCTTTGCAAATGACCAAGAATAATAACTCTTGTTTCAAGATTGGTCTTTTCTTCTATGACTTTTCCAACTTCAATGCTATCTGCTGCTCCTTCAGCCACTACAATAATACTATGTAATTTTCCTCTTCTGTAACCTTTTTCGATTTTTTCGCACACTAAATTTAAATCAAAAGGAATTTCCGGCACCAAGATGGTCTCAGCACCGCTTGCAAGACCCGTATATAAAGCTAAATGGCCGGATTTCCTACCCATAACCTCGATAACAAAAGTTCGTTCATGGGATGTGGCAGTGTCCCTAACCTTATTTAAAGCATCCACCACTGTATTTACAGCAGTATCAAATCCAATACAAGTATCTGTAAAGGGTATGTCATTGTCAATGGTCGTTGGAATTCCGATAGTGGGGATTCCCAGCTTTGAAAGAACGTTTGCACCTTTTAGGGAACCGTCTCCTCCAATTACGATCATTTCTCCAATACCGAAAGCCTCAAGATTTTTTAATGCTTTCTCCTGGCCTTCTTTTGTTTTAAATTCGTCACATCTTGCAGTGAGTAATACCGTTCCGCCTCGGTGTATAATATCACCTACTGAACTGATATCCAGTTTTACAAAATCTGAGTTTATTAATCCCATAAAACCTCTATTAATGCCATATACCTCAACACCGTAAAATATTGCTTTTCTGACTATTGCCCTTACAGCAGCGTTCATTCCGGGTGCGTCTCCTCCACTAGTCAGTACTCCAATTCTGTTCATGTTTGCTTCTCCTTTCGATCAAAGGTTCTTTTCAAAAATAACATTGTGTGCTTCTTGTGCTTCGGATTCGGGGACAATTATTTCAATGCAGCATCCATGTCGTTTGCTTTTCATTACCTCCCTTGTTCTTACAAGTAAACCTTCACTTTTTATCGCTTTTTCAACTCTAAGGGCTGTTTCTCTATCAGTGGCCATATATATTACAGTCCACAAGCTAACCGGCCTCCTTTTTCCTGGTTTTATAGGGAAATCAATGTTTAACTCCTCACTATTAATTTATCCCAAAATAGGTAATTTCTCAAGCCGGTTCTTTCTGTAAATAAATTCAAGTTATTTATAGAGGCCTCAATTTTCTTGTCCAACAAAAAACTCTTATCTGTTTCCTTTATATGAATTACAACCTGGGTATTGCCTGCATGCCTAGAAATAAACTCTTCAATCTCATTGATGTCTACATTGTCCTGGTTTGAAACAGTAAAGACTATTACTCCTCTCATACTATCCTTTTCTAAAGGACTTAATTCTTCTACGATGAGCTTAGGAGATTCATCTTCTTTATAATTGACCCTGCCTTTTACATACACCTTTGAATCGGGAAGCAACAGACTCTTATATTTTTCAAAAACCGTAGGAAATACTATAGCTTCCATTGTTCCAGTTAGGTCTTCAATATCTATAAATGCCATCATTTTATCATTCTTGGTGGTTTTGATGCTTATTCCTGTTATAATACCGCCAATAACAACTTGCATATTATCCTGTATACCACTATCGTCACCCGTATCTCCTATGTGAAATGTAACATTCCTTGACAGTTCTTCTTTAAATTCCAACAGTGGATGACCACTTAAGTATATGCCCAACATCTCTTTTTCCATGGCAAGTAATTCAGCTGACGGATATTCGGGCAGGTCCGGTAATGCTTCTTCAGACACGAAAACATCATCATAAATTTCAAAAATAGATATTTGATTTTTCATGTTTTGTCTTTGCATTTTTTGAGTTCGTGTTAAAGTGTTTTCATATACACTCAGGAGCTGTGAACGCTTTGCACCCAACGAAGTCAGTGCACCGCTCTTTATTAGGCTTTCTAATGCTTTCTTGTTTAGCTCACCGGAGACCTTTTCAACAAAGTCAGTGAGAGAAGTAAATTTGCCTTTTTCTTTTCTTGCTTTAATAATGACTTTTGCTACATTTTGGCCCACATTTTTAACAGCAGTAAGACCAAATCTAATTTTGTCAGCAACTACAGTGAAAGCTTCATAGCTTTCATTTATATCCGGAGGTAAAACCTTTATACCCATATGACGACACTCATTTATATAGTACGCCACCTTATCGGTATTATCTATTACACTGGTCAGAAGGGCCGCCATGAACTGAACCGGAAAATGAGCCTTTAAGTAGGCCGTTTGGTACGCTATAACAGCATAAGCGGCAGTGTGAGCTTTATTGAAACCATAACCGGCAAAATAAGAAATTTCATCAAATATTTTGTCGGCAGTTGTACCATCAATACCGTTTTTTATGCATCCTTTGATAAAGGATGCACGCTGTGCAGCCATTACATCTTGTTTCTTTTTTCCCATAGCCTTTCGAAGTATATCAGCCTGAGCCAGAGAAAAACCCGCCAATTCTTGGGCGATTTTCATGGCCTGTTCTTGATAAAGAATGATGCCATAGGTTTCGGACAAAATCGGTTTTAATGCAGGGAGCAAGTAGTTGATGGGTTTTTGACCGTTTTTACTCTTGATAAAATCATCAGCGGCACCGCTGCCAAGGGGGCCGGGACGATACAGGCCAATAATCGCTGCTACGTCCTGAAAAGATTCCGGTTTCAATTCTGTGAGCAAATTCCTCATACCAGTGCTTTCAAGCTGGAAAACACCGGCAGTATTGCCATGACTCAACATTTCATATACTTTCTTATCATCAAGTGGAAGTTTGTCAAGATTTATCTTATTATTTTCGGTGCGCTTTATAATATTTATAGCATCCCTTATTACTGTTAGGGTGCGGAGCCCCAAAAAATCCATTTTCAAGAGCCCTAGTTCTTCAAGAGCAGTCATGGTATACTGAGTTGCTATGTTGGAATCCCCCATCTTATGTAAAGGCACATGCTCAACTACAGGGTCTTTTGATATCACTACCCCTGCAGCATGGGTTGACGCATGACGTGGGAATCCCTCAAGACCTTTGGCTATATCTATGAGCTTTTTCACTCTGTCGTTTTCATTATACATCTTATTAAGCTCAGGATTTAATGACAAGGCATTTTCAATAGTCATGCCCAGTTCCGCCGGAATCATTTTGGCAATCATATCCACTTCTCCGTAAGGATATCCCATCACTCGTCCAACATCCCGGATGGCAGCTCTGGCTGCCATAGTCCCGAATGTGACAATTTGAGCTACTCGATCCTGCCCATATTTCTCTACAACATAATCTATAACCTCTTGCCGTCGCTCATAACAGAAGTCAATATCTATGTCAGGCATGGATACCCTTTCAGGATTCAGAAAGCGCTCAAATAAAAGATTGTACTTCAACGGATCTATATTAGTGATATATAAACAATACGCTACCAAACTACCCGCGGCTGAGCCTCTTCCTGGTCCCACCATAATGTCATTTTGCCGCGCATAGTTTATAAAATCCCATACAATTAAAAAATAACTGGAATACCCCATTTTTTTAATGATGCTAAGCTCATAATCCAATCGCTGTTTTATTTCAGGAGTTATATCAGAGTATCTTTCTTTTACACCTTTTTAGCATAATTTTTCCAAATACTCGTCCTGTGTAAAACCCTCCGGAACTTTGAAACTAGGCAGATGTAAGGTGTCAAAATCCAGCTTTACATTACATCTATCCGCAATTCGGACAGTATTCTCAATCGCATCAGGAATGTATGAAAAAAGCTCCTCCATTTCGTCCAATGATTTTAGATAAAACTCGGAAGTTTGAAATTTCATGCGGTTTTCATCATCTAGGGTTTTGCCTGTTTGTATGCATAAAAGTGCATCTTGCACAGATGCATCATCTTCTTTGATATAATGAACATCGTTAGTGGCTACAAGAGGAATACCAGTTTCTTTGCTCAAACGAATAAGATCATTGATTATTCTCCTTTGATCTAAAATGCCATGATCTTGAACTTCTAGGAAAAAATTATCTCGGCCGAATATTTCTTTAAGGTCCAAGGATGTTTTCTTGGCTTCTTCATAATTACCTTTTAAAAGTAAAGTGGGAATCTTTCCTGCAAGACAAGCACTTAGCCCGATAAGACCTTGCGAGTATTTTTGAAGAACTGACATGTCTATACGAGGTTTGTAGTAAAAACCTTCAGTAAAACCTAATGAAACAAGTTTCATTAGGTTTTTGTAACCCTGGTTATCTTTAGCCAAAAGAACCAGGTGATATTGTTCTTCGTCAATTCCGGGTTCTCGATCATACATTGTTCGCTCTGCCATGTATACTTCACAGCCTATAATAGGTTTAATACCGTAAGAGTTCATTGTTTTATAAAAATCGATCACTCCGTACATTACACCGTGGTCAGTAATTGCTACACTTTTCATTTCCTGCTCTAATAGACGTTTGGCCAGCTTGTCTATATCACAGGCACCGTCTAAGAGGCTGTAATTAGTATGAACATGTAAATGTACAAACTCTCCCATGAATAATCACCTACCTATCAATAACCCTTACTGAAATAATGGATTTTGCCACTAATTTCTCTTCGTGAATGAGATTTATTTCAGCTTTTCCCGATTTTCGCCCCATGTCAATTATTTTTGCTTCAATTTCTATTTCCTGTTCCAACTGAACCGGTTTTGAAAAATATACAGTAAAACTGTCTAAAACCGTTTCTAGTCTCTTCTGTACTCTAAAAGCCGCAAAACCGGCATTTGTCATGACCGTCATAAGTGCCCCACTGCTTGCAACACCGTAAGGATTTAACATGACGGGATCTGTCTTTCCCCTGAGTCTTACCCCATTTTCAATTTTACTCATTGAAAAACGGCTCATCACAATGCCGTCCACAGTTTCGCCGATTTGAGGCTGAAAACTTAGGTGCTGCAAAGCCTTAATGGCATCTTTCCGAGTCAATATGCCTATCAGTTTTTTATTCTCCACTACAGGGATAAGTTTTATGCCTTCCCACACCATTAACCGAGCGGCATGGGCTACAGGCGTGTCTTTTGTCAAGACTATAGGATCCTTACTCATTACATCCTTTATG